>JAHISH010000103.1 GCA_018818365.1 Candidatus Omnitrophota bacterium
ATCTCCGAGATATCGCGTTCATTAAAGGCATTAGCGCGTGAATTGCATATTCCTCTGATCGCCATAAGCCAGCTTTCCCGTGCGGTTGAGTCGCGTACGGACCACCGTCCGCTTTTATCGGACTTGCGCGAATCCGGCGCGATCGAACAGGATGCGGATGTGGTGGTATTGCTTTTAAGAGAAGAGTATTATAATCCTACCCCTGACAATCAAGGGATCGCCGAAGTCATTATCGCCAAGCAGCGTAACGGACCTGTTGGGTCGATGAAGCTCACCTTTATCAAGGAATACACGCGTTTCGAAAATATCGCACGTATCGAGTAACGGCGGCGTATGCCTTGCCTTTTGTAATACCACGGGTAAGATCTCTTCGCGCAAAGCGCACAACAAAAAGGTTGATTTACTCCTTCAATTTCTATATAATAGAAAAAACATGCGTAGAATAATTACCTGTATCGCCATACTCTCGCTTTTTACCGGTTCTGCCTTTATCTCATTTTCCCGCGCGCAGGCAACTTCCGATTCATCCACCGTTACCCTCATCGAAGTAAAAGGCAATAAGTCTATCAGTACCAACACGATAATCTCCAAAATGAAGACGCGCATCGGCGCTATCTATCAGGAGAATGTGATCAGCGATGACCTTAAGCGCCTCTATCTCTTGGGGTATTTCAGCGATATCAAGATCGATACCGAATCGTATAAGGCAGGGATCAAAGTGGTGGTTACCGTTGAGGAGCGGCCGATCATCGAAAAGATCACCTTTACCGGACTGCGGCGGATCTCAATGAAAGAGGAGAAGTTAAAAGAAAAACTTAAATCCCGGCAGGGGCAGTATCTTGATTATCCGAATCTGGCGGAAGATATGCGCGTTTTAGAGAAAATGTATGAAAAGATCGGCTATACCAACTCCGAGGTTGCCAATGAGGTGAGCATCAATAAAGAAAAGAACAAAGCGACGATCGAGTTTAAGATCTCTGAGGGAAGGCGTATCCGCATCCGCGATATCTATATAAAAGGAAACATCGCGTTTTCTGATACGCGCATACTGCGTTTGATCAAGACGCGGCGGGCGTGGCTTTTTAATGCCGGGGTCTTAAAAGACGACGTGCTTACGGAGGATATGGAGCGCATCAAGTCTTTTTACCGTAGAGAAGGGTATACGGATGTGGCGGTCAGTCACGATATCCGGCCCCATCTTATCAAATCTCACCTTTTATATATCTCTATCACCATAGAAGAAGGAAAGCAGTATGTGGTCGGAACGGTTACGATCAAAGGGAACAAGGATATTTCCGAAGAAGCTATCCGCGGGAAACTTAACGCATGCGTTCCCGGCAAGGTATTCAGCCAAGAGGCGATACGAGTGGATATTTCCTCTATCCAAGGGCTGTATTTTGACCAAGGGTATATTACCTGTCAAGTGCAGGATACCACGGTCCTTAATCCCTCGACCGGGAAAGTGGATGTGACCTATGCCATCACCGAAAACCAGATTGCCTATGTCGATAAGATCAAGATCAAGGGCAATATCAAGACCAAGGATCTGGTTATCCGCCGGGAATTACGCATTTTTCCCGGAGATCGCTTTGACGGCGAGAAGCTGCGCCGCAGCAAAGAACGGTTGGCAAACCTGGGGTTTTTCGAAGAGATCAGCTATGATACCGAGAGCACCCCAATCTCCAATAGAAGGGATCTGGTGGTGGATGTCAAAGAGTCAAAGACCGGGGCATTTAGTTTCGGCGGAGGGTATAGCACGGTCGATGAGTTCGTCGGATTTGTGGAGATAGAGCAGAAGAACTTCGACTGGAAGAACTTCCCCTATTTTACCGGAGGAGGACAGGACCTTAAATTCCGCGCCAGCTTTGGTTCTATCTCACAGAATCTTGATCTGAGTTTTACCGAGCCGTGGGTATTTGATTATCCGGTATCGTTCGGGTTTGACCTCTATAAGAGGGACCGCAAGCGCGAGTCCAATATCGGCTACGGGTACGACGAGGCGGTTACCGGCGGAGACCTTCGTTTAGGAAAAGAGCTGGCGGAATACTGGCGGGGGGATCTGATGTACCGTATCGATAACATCGAGATTACCAATGTAAGCGTCGATGCCTCCAATGACCTCAAGAGAGAAGACGGCAAGAATACCATCAGCAGTATCTCTCCCGGAGTGACTTTTGATTCGCGGGATTATGTGTTAGATACCAAAAAAGGAGATCTGGTCAGCTCTTCTATCGAGCTTGCAGGCGGGCCGATGGGAGGGGATAAGGACTTCTGGAAGTTCTATTGCCGGGCGTCGCACTATTTCCCCATGCCTAAAGATGCGGTCCTTGAAGCAAGGGGCCGATTGGGGATGGCAAGTGATTATGGCGATAGCGAACGTATCCCGATTTACGAACGTTTCTTTGCCGGCGGCGCTAATTCTATCCGCGGGTATGAAGAGCGTAAAGTCGGGCCTATCGACCTTGCGTCTAAGGATCCGTTAGGGGGGAACGCGTTACTAATCGGAAATATCGAATACACCTATCCTTTATATAGTTTTTTGAAAGCG
>JAHISH010000104.1 GCA_018818365.1 Candidatus Omnitrophota bacterium
ACTATTTGTGTATCCCCGGTTTGAGAAATTTTTAAGTAATAATAACGACCTCGACAGAGGATTAGTTGATTATTTCCTTGGTGATTTTACCACACCGCCATCACTGGGGATACCCATCCTTGCTTCCTGGACCCCACCTGATATTGAAATAGAACTCATCGATGATAATAGTGGAGACCTGGTAAATTATGACGCTCAGGCCGATTTAGTTGCGATCAACTGCTTTACCCCGCAGGCTACCAGAGCTTTTGAGATCGCAGATGGATATCGCGCCTGCGGCAAGAAGGTAGTAATGGGCGGTTTTTTCCCTTCGTTTATGCCCGATGAGTGCCTTAAGCACGCTGACTCAGTTTGTATGGGGGAGGCCGAGCCAGTATGGGAGGCAATTGTTAATGATACGCGAAAGGGCGAATTAAAGAAGCAATATATTGGTGGTTGCAGGTTTGACCTCTCAAAGATGCGCCTCCCTAAACGGGAGATCTTTTATAACAACAAAAATTATGATTGGGATGAAGATCTTGTTCAGATCACGCGAGGTTGCTCGTATAACTGCGCTATGTGCGCGATACCCGCCCACATGGGATCCCGCATCCGGCTGCGGCCGATAGATCAAGTGGTCAAGGAGATTCAATCTCTTAAATTTGACAATGTCTATCTTGCCGATGATGCGTTGTTTTTCCCTCACCGAAGAATCAATGCCTACGTGACCGAATTGCTGCAAGCCCTCATCCCGCTCAATAAAAAATACTTTGTATCTTCAACTATGGCATTGAGGTCAGAACCTGAGTTTTTAGATCTAGCGGCTCAGGCGGGCATCCGCAATTTTTATTGCACGATGAATGTTGACCCCGTATCAGTCAAGGCACTTCAAGGCGGGAAAGAAGAACAGCAAATGCTTTGCGATCTTGTGAAGAACATTGAAGGCCGGGGGATGCGGTTTTTCGGATCTTTTGCCTTGGGGCGAGATTGGGATGATACAAATATTGCCGATCGTATTCTTGATTTGAGCCAAAAAGCTAATATCCGCACCTCAGAGTTCTTTCTTTTTACGCCTTATCCGGGCACAGTGCATTGGGAAAGATTGGTTCGGCAGGGAAGGATTTTTGACAGGACCTGGAAGCATTATAATGGCGCTCACATTGTTGCTCACCACCCTACCATGAGCGATGATGAGCTCTACGGTCAGTTTATCAAAGTATGGAAAGGATTTTTCGAAAAGAACAAAGACCGGCATGCGGTGCATATGGCACCGATTGAGTATGAAGGAGACGCGGTTGTAGCCGGCAAACAACTTCGCAAAAAAGGCATTCGGGGCCAGGCCGTTATCACAGGTGTCGGATTCGTAAGCCCGATAGGTAATGATAAAGAGACAGTTTTAGATGCTTTAAAGACGGGTCGACATGGGATTGCTCCTATCAATAAATTTGACACAAGCCATTTTGCTTCGGATTTCGGAGCAGAGATTAAGTATTTTAATCCTTCAGAATACCTGAGTGTTTCGGAGTGTCAAGATTTTGACGATCCTTATATTCAGTTTGGCTTGACCGCAGCTCGAAAGGCGATAAAGGATTCAGGTTTGATTTTGAAGGAGGATGGCATTAATCGAGACATCGCCATGGTTATTGGGACTTGCAATGGGGGTCTTTTATCAGGAGAGAAGGAATATAAATGGCTTCATGGTAAATCCGATGTTCCTTTTGATGAAAAAATGAATTTATTGGTCAAGTATTATGGTTTCGGCAAGGCCCTTTCTCATGCGTTAAAAATTGGAGGGGAGGTATGGGTTGTGACCACAGCCTGTTCGTCGACTACAGCGGCCATTGGCCTTGCTCAAACACTGATACGAAGAGGATATTATAAGAGAGTTCTCGTTGGCGGATCTGATAGTTTGAGTTTGGCGAGCATGTCGGGATTCAATGGGCTTAAAGCTTTATCTGCAAACCAAACAGCCCCTTTTTCATTGCCTGCCGGGTTAAATATCGGAGAAGCCGCTTGTTTCTGGATGGTCGAGGAGATGGAGCACGCACTTTTGCGACACGCGCGTTGCTATGGAAAAATTGCGGGACACGCAACTACCTCTGACGCGTATCATCCGACAGCTCCGGACCCAAGCGGTGACGGTGTGTATAGAACACTAACAGGAGCATTGCATAATTCCGGAGTCGAATTAAAGGATGTCGGATATATTAATGCGCATGGGACCGGAACCGAGGCCAATGACCGGGCGGAAAGTAAAGGTATTGCAAAATTCATTAAAGATTTGCCTATCCCTGCGGTATCCTTAAAGTCTTTCTTTGCCCATTGCATGGGCGCTACAGGGATTCTGGAAACGACCTGTAGCCTTTTATCTATGAAGGAAGGATTTATTCCTCCCACAATCAATTTTTCTCAACCGCGTCCGGGGTGTCATCTTGATTATGTCCCGAATACGAGCCGTCCAAAAGAACATAAGGCGTTTATTACAGCAAATTATGCTTTTGGAGGTAATAACGCAGCGGCTGTTATAACGGATTGGAATTTTCCTACGCCTACCAAGGAAGAAAAGTCTCAAAAAATTGTCATAAGTGGCGCGGGTGTTGTTTCTTCGATAGGATTATCTATGGAGGAGACTTTAAAGGCCTTGCGCGAGAAAAAGAAAGGGATCGGGTCAATCGATCGGTTAAATCTAAAAAATATGAAATCAAATCTCGCAGGTTTAGTCCAGGAATTTAATGCAGCCCAGATCGATAGGCGTCTCGATTTATCCCATATGAATCCCATCAGTCAATTTGCAACTATTGCTGCTAAGCAGGCGCTGGTCAGTTCGGGTATACGAGTGGGAAGG
>JAHISH010000105.1 GCA_018818365.1 Candidatus Omnitrophota bacterium
AATAGGGGTTTTGATCTTAACTATGTCTAAAGGAATCTATGCGGAGGAAGATCCTATGGTAATACTTGAGACCAACCAGGGAGTCATTGAAGTAAAACTTATGCCGGAGATCGCGCCAAAGGCCTGCGAGAATTTTATTGCGCTTGTCAAGAAAGGCTACTACGATGGCATTATTTTTCATCGCGTCATCCCGAATTTCATGATTCAAGGGGGAGACCCTACGGGAACCGGAAGGGGAGGCAATTCTATATGGGGTAAGTCTTTCGATGACGAGGTCAATCCCCGCGTGCAATTTGACCGCCCGGGGATTTTGGCTATGGCCAATGCCGGACCCAATACTAATGGTAGCCAGTTTTTTATTACGACCCAAAAGACTCCGTGGTTGAATATGCGACATACGATTTTCGGGGAGGTCATTGTCGGATATGAAGTCGTGCAGAAGATAGAACAAGCTCCCCGCGATGCTGCGGACAAGCCTAAAGAAGAGAAAAAGATTATCAGGGCCTATCTGAAACCCGCGCGGTAAGAACAAGAGGGGTTATTTCCCTTGAGTCAGCGGTGCTTGTGTGGTAGAATTTTACTATGATTATTACCGAACAAAAGCCGATCGAAGAGATTCTACAGAGCCTGGCAGACTGTCAGAAAGTGTTTTTGGTCGGCTGCGGGGAGTGTGCGACTACTTGTAAAACCGGAGGAGAAGCCGAGTTAGCTGCGATAAAAACAGCTTTGGAACAGGCAGGGAAGGCCGTTGTTGGTGCCTGCATCCCCTCGGCTCCGTGCGTTGCCGCAAAGACCAAGACGGAATTTGCCAAGAATAGTAAGGCCCTTAAGGAGGCGCAGGCCATTTTGGTTTTTTCTTGCGGGCTCGGAGTACAATCCGTGAAGGACAACGATAGGTTGGGCCTTACTGTCCTGCCGGGCTGCAACAGTCTTTTTGGGGCAGTAGTCGACGGCCAAGGGAATTTTTACGAAAAATGTTCTCTCTGCGGAGAGTGCGTGTTGAGCGCAAACGGAGGCGTCTGTCCGGTCACGCTCTGCCCCAAAGGGTTGCGCAATGGTCCATTCGGGGGCATGAACAAAGGCAAGTGCGAAGTCGATAATGAAAAAGACTGTGCCTGGGTTTTAATCTATAAAGAACTGGAGAAGAAAGAAAAGATCAGTCAGTTCAGGCAGATACAAAAGGCTCGGGATCACAAAAAGTCCGGGAAGCCTCATCGGATCATGGTGAAGGCGTAACGAAGAGAGTTTCATCGAAATGGCAGAACAACCGTATTCGGAAAAAGTAATGGATCATTTCATGAATCCGCGCAATGTCGGAGAAATCCCCAATGCCAGCGGAATAGGCACGGTCGGTAATCCCGTCTGCGGAGATGTGATGAAGATGTATCTTTTGGTGGAAGATGAGGTGATTGTCGATGCGAAATTCAAAACCTTTGGGTGTGGTGCGGCAATAAGCACCAGTTCCATGGTGACCGACATGGTCAAAGGCAAAACCATTACCGAAGCCCTTACTATTACCAACAAGGCCGTTGCCGAAGCGCTGGGGGGATTGCCTACGGTAAAGATGCATTGCTCGGTATTGGCCGAAGAGGCGCTGCGTTCGGCCTTGAAAGATTATTTTGTAAAGATAGGCAAACCAGTCCCTTTTGAAGAAAAGCAGCATAGTCATGAGCACGGCCATGATTCCCGCTAAGGATCGTACCTTGAAACCATCCCGTGCGCGTGACATCGCGTTGACAAAACAAAGACTACGTAGTACAATTCTCTTACGGTTAAAATCACAGAAGGAGGATACCCGAGACCGAAAAAGTAGGCAAATAAAAAGGAAACTTTTACGGACGGAGTGTTTTAAAAAGGCAAAGGCGGTGATGTTTTATATCGCGTTGCCCGGAGAGGTCGATACGGAAGAGATGATTTGCGAAGCAAAACAGCGGGGAAAGATTGTGACGGTACCTGTGTGTCAAAAAAATAGAGCATTAATGAGGCCATGTATTCTAGATGCCCATGGGCGGTTGAAAAAAGGCCCTTATGGAGTTCCGGAACCTACGCAAGAGCGTTTTTTTCCTCTTGAAGGATTGGATCTCGTGGTGGTTCCAGGGCTTGCGTTTGATAAAAAGGGGAATCGTCTGGGCAGAGGCAAGGGTTACTACGACCGTTTTCTGCGCAGACTTCCTCACGCAACCCCTTCTATTGGCCTGGCGTTTGACTCGCAACTGCTCTCCGCCGTTCCTACCGCTTCGCACGATGTAAGCATTCATCGGATTATCTACGCCTAACCGTTTTTTGTCCGCATTCGTTATTCCGTCCACACAAGGAAAAACTTCTTTGTACGTTAAGGAGGTACTATCTCATGGTATACACAGTTCTATTGATAGGTATCGCGATTGTCGCAGCGTGTGCAGGATTTGCATTCCGCAAATATATCGCAGAGAAAAAGCTTCAAGATGCAGAGAGTAAGGCCCAGCAATTAATCGAACAGGCCAAGAAGGAGGCGCTTGATAGAAGGCGCGAGGTAGAACTTGAGGCAAAGGATCTTTTGTACCGTATGCGTCAGGATTTTGAGAAGGAGACAAAAGATAGGCGCCTTGAGATCTCGAATATGGAAAAGAGGTTGAGTCAGAAAGAAGAAAATATCGACCGTCGTCTTGATCTCTTGGAGAAGAAGGAGAAGGATATAGAAACGCGCCACGAGAATGCCAGAAGGTACGAGGATTCTTTGAAGGCCAAAGACGGACAGCTCCATGCTCTTATTGCGGAAGAGAAAGAGCGGTTGCAGAAGATCTCGTCACTTTCGGCGGAAGAAGCAACGCAGATTCTCTTGAGCCGGTTGAATGAAGAGCTTAATACGGAGAAGGCGATTTTCATCAAGAAGCAGGAAGAAGAACTCAAGGCCATCGCAGATAAAAAGGCAAAGGAGATTGTGAGTCTTGCGATTCAGCGTTGCGCGGCTGAGCATGCGGTGGAATCGACGGTCAGCGTGGTTACGCTGCCCAATGATGAAATGAAGGGAAGGGTCATCGGCCGCGAAGGGCGCAATATCCGCGCGCTGGAGATGGCGACCGGCGTCGATGTGATTATTGATGATACCCCGGAGGCAGTGACCCTTTCGGCGTTTGATACCGTACGCCGTGAAATTGCGCGCTTGAGCCTTGAAAAGCTTATTTCTGACGGCAGAATCCATCCCGGAAGGATTGAAGAAGTAGTCGAGAAGACTAAGAAAGAGATGGATGAGAAGATCCGCGAGGAAGGAGAACACGCGGCATTCGAAGCGGGAGTCAATGGATTGCATCCCGAATTGATCAAACTTTTGGGGCGCTTGAAATACCGTACCAGCTTTGGTCAAAATGCCTTGCAGCATTCTAAAGAGGTGAGCTTTCTTCTTGGGGCGATGGCTTCGGAGATAGGGCTCGATTTCAAGATGGGCCGCCGCGTAGGACTTTTGCATGATATCGGTAAAGCCGTTGATCATCAGATAGAAGGTACGCATGCGAAGCTAGGCGCGGATCTGGCAAAGAAATACAATGAATCTGTAGAGGTCGTTTCAGCCATAGAGGCGCATCATGAAGAAGCCCCTCCGCAGAGCCTGTATGCGGTATTGGCTATTGCGGCGGATGGCATTAGCGCTGCCAGACCGGGTGCCCGAAGGGAGACGCTTGAGACGTATATCAAACGCTTAGAGAAATTGGAGTCGATCGCGAATCTTTTTAAAGGAGTCGAGAAATCTTTTGCCATTCAGGCAGGACGCGAGATACGGGTAATCGTGCAGCCGGAAAAGATCACCGATAGCGATTCGATCAATCTCTGCCGCGAAATCCGTAAAAAGATCGAAGAGGGGATGGAATATCCCGGCCAGATAAAGGTTACGGTTATCCGGGAGACGCGGTCAATCGAATACGCGAAATGAGCCCCTCAGGACTAAAGTCAGAGGTTTCTTGAAAGCATGGTCAGCCGTCTTATGAAAATACTGTTTATCGGAGACATTGTGGGTAATCCGGGTAGGGAAGCGATTAAGGCGCTTCTGCCCGGGCTGCGTAAAGAACTGGCGCTTGATTTCGTGATTGCCAATGCAGAGAATGCGGCAGGGGGTTCAGGTATTACTCCGCGCATTAGTGAAGAATTATTCTCCTTGGGGATTGATGTGCTGACTTCCGGAGATCATATTTGGAGGAAGAAAGAAATCCTTGAGATTATTTCCCGCGATGCAAGGATTTTGCGGCCCGTCAATTTTCCAGATTCTGCGCCCGGGGCAGGATGGGGGGTTTTTACTACTGCCGGTGGCGTGCAGGTGGGGGTAGTCAATGTAAACGGGCGCGTGTTTATGGATTCCCTCGAATGCCCCTTTAAAACCACGCGCCACGCCGTAGAAGAGATTTCTCATAAAACGAAAATAATCATCGTTGATATCCACGCCGAAGCGACTTCTGAAAAGGTTGCGTTGGGGTGGTATTTAGACGGGAAGGCCTCCGCGATTTTAGGAACCCATACGCATATTCAGACCGCAGACGAAAAGATCTTGCCTCAGGGGACTGCTTATATTACCGATGTCGGGATGACCGGTCCGTATCATTCCGTGATCGGAAGAAAAATCGAAGATGTCTTAGAACGTTTTATTACCGCCATGCCTACCCGTTTTGCGGTCGCCGAAGAAGATGTGCAATTACATGGAGCGGTAGTTGAGATCGATGAATCAAGCGGAAAGGCGTGCGCGATTCAGAGGATTCGGAAGAAGATAGGTAGATGAAAAGAAAATATCGCCGGTTTTTCGTATATAGCCTATTGCGAATCGGATGCGTATTCTTTTTTACCTGTGCGTTCGCCCAAGAGGCACACGAAGAGCTGATCATCGATGTAGATGCAAAATTCGTCCCCACCCATAAAATATTCCGTCCGAATATAGATTTGAGCGGACGTGGGTTTCATGAGGATATTTCTTGGCCACGGACTCTTGCCTCGCGCAGTGTCTTGGAGACTTGGCAGCAAGATATAGGTTTCCGAGGGCGATACCGCGTGCAATATAATCTATGGGAGGTGCACCAGCTTTCAAAAGAAAAAGGCCCGCATGCGAAGTTTGTAGAGAATTATGACGCGCTTTTTCAAAAAGTTACCAGTGCAGGAGGAGTGGTAATTTTGAACCTCTTTGGGACCCCTGCGGGGCTGGGGCAGGTGCTTGATAAACGAAGTCCCCCCTGGGATATGAAGGCTTTTAAAGAGGTAGTCAAAGGCCTGATGCGCCAGTTAAGCGGGGTTAAAAAGTACGCGATTTGGTATGAGGTTTGGAACGCGCCTGATTTAGACGAATTCTTCTTGGGCAGGAAGCAGGAGTATTTTAATCTCTACCGGGCAGTCGCGGAGGCGGCACGGGAGCTCGGCGCCGAGTATAAAATCAAGATTCCCGTCGGTGGCCCAAGCGTCAGCGGGTGGTTCCAGAGTCTTGAGGGCAATACCGTGGTGACCCCGGAGAAAAGCCTCATTTATGAGCTCATACAGTATTGTTCCCATCAGCGGTTGCCGTTGGATTTTATTACCTGGCACGGGTATACGACAGATCCCTTAGCGGATAAAGAAAAGACGATTTACAAGAATACTCCGGCGACTTTAATCCGGGAGTGGCTTACGTATTTTAATCTTGACCGGGCTATCCCGCTTATTGTCGACGAGTGGAATTATGACCGAAGCGCTAACGTGCTCTCAGAACGGGCCGAATATTCTTCTGTCGCCGCCAGCTATCTCTTAAGCCGCATTAAAAATATGTACGAAGCTGGCCTGGATAATCAGATATTTTTCTCCCTTGAAGACTTCCAGGGGAATCCGGAAGGGGTCATCAGGAACGTGGGGCTCTTTTCGTTTAATACCCGCACTCCTCTGGAAAGATCTGCCCCTAAGTCTATGCATAACGTATTTCGCATGCTTGCCGCGCTCGGCGGAGAATTATATA
>JAHISH010000013.1 GCA_018818365.1 Candidatus Omnitrophota bacterium
AATCAACACCTGAAGGAGCACGGGATTACCTGGTTCCTTCGCGCCTGAACCCGGGAGAATTCTATGCATTACCTCAGTCTCCTCAGCTTTTTAAACAAATATTAATGGTCTCTGGGATTCAACGCTATTATCAAATTGCAAAATGTTTCCGCGACGAAGATTTACGCGCTGACCGGCAACCTGAATTCACTCAGCTTGATATTGAGATGTCTTTTGTAGAGGAAGAAGATGTTTTGAAGATCTCGGAAGAAATCATGAAAAAAATCCTCAAGGAACTAAAGGGGATAGATATTACCATCCCGTTCCCCCGTATCCCTTATGAAGAAGCCCAAAAGAAGTATGGCTCTGATAAACCCGATCTGCGTGCAGAACTAAAGTCGGAATTTGCCTTTGTGTGGGTGGTTGATTTCCCCCTCTTTAAATACAACGAAGAGGAGAAACGATGGGAGAGTGAACACCATCCTTTTACTTCGCCCAGACTGCAAGACCTAGAGATACTTGAAAAATATCCGGAAAAAGTAAAGTCGCGCTCATATGACCTAGTCTTAAATGGCATGGAGATCGGCTCAGGCTCGATAAGAATCCATAGCCCTGCATTACAAGAGCGTATTTTCAATATCATCGGGATAAAAAAAGAAGAGGCCCATCACCGTTTCGGCTTCCTCTTAGAAGCCTTCCAGTATGGAGCTCCACCTCACGGCGGGGTTGCGTTCGGCTTAGATAGACTATTAGCGCTGCTTGCCGGCGAAACAAGTATCCGTGAAACAATTACTTTCCCTAAAACGAGCGCCGGGGTCTGTCCATTGACCTCAGCGCCTTCTGAAGTAGAAGAAAGACAACTAAAAGAATTACATTTGGCGACAAGAGTTAAAGGAGGAAAAAATGAATAAAGTTTCCATTATTATCGGTATCATGTCAATTTTAACTCTTTGCGGCTGCACCGTACGAAGTTATACGGTGATGAAAGAAAGAGTAGACCAGGACACCAGCGCAGGCAACCGGGGGTATTTTCTCGGCACCCCCCCTGAAGCAGAAGAAAGAAAGTTAACCCGCCCTATGCGTATGGTAGAAGTTGAATTACGCGCACCGGTAAAATTCGAAAAAATGCCGATAGAGAAAGAGAGAATGGCCCCTATGGGGTTCGTGGAAACATCCGGAGACTTCTCCGAGGCCGTGGAAGACTCACCGGCTATTGAAATGCCGCAAGACTCCATGGAAACAACCGTTAATCGTTATAAAAAATACACCGTTCAAAAAGGGGACACTTTACAAAAAATCTCGCAAAAGCTATTCGGCACCACTAAAAAATGGCATAAAATCTATAACGTAAACCAAGACACCCTGAAAGGACCCAATAAGATTTTTCCCGGACAGGTCATTAATATCCCTACCGAATAGGAGGTCTGAAGAATGGTCTTGTTTGAATGAAAAAAACGATTAAACTACTGAATCAGCAAGAGTCACAATTACTCTTCGGCCCTCACGACCAGAATCTCAAGATTATTGCAAAGGAACTAAAGGTAAAAATCGCGGGACGCGGAGAAGATCTGACGGTAAGCGGCACTTCGGTCAATCTCAAGAAGTCATGCGAATTAATTACCTATATCCTCGACGGGATCAGGTCGGGGAAAAAAGATTTTGAAAAAACTGACTTCTCGTACCTGGTCTCACAGTTTAAAAAACCCCGGAGGCCTGCGTTGAACACCCCAGAAAAACTAATCACGCACTCTTCTTCAGGAAGACAAATCGGGCCTAAAACTCAGGGGCAACGCAAGTACGTTGACGCAATCGGAACCTATGATATTGTATTCGGCCTCGGGCCGGCAGGAACAGGAAAAACTTACTTAGCCATGGCAGCGGCCGTAGAAGCGCTTAAAAAACAGGAAGTGCGGCGCATCATCCTTACGCGCCCCGCCATTGAAGCGGGAGAATCATTGGGATTCCTCCCCGGGGATATGTACGATAAAATCTCCCCCTATCTTCGACCACTCTACGATGCACTCTACGATATGATGGAGGCTGAACGTATAGAAAAATATATTGAAACGGGCATCATCGAAGTTGCTCCTCTGGCATATATGAGAGGAAGGACATTGAATGATGCGTTCATTATTCTCGATGAAGCTCAAAATTGCACTGCCGAACAGATGAAGATGTTCTTAACGCGCCTTGGGTTTGATTCCAAAGCAGTTATTACCGGAGACCTCACTCAGAGCGATCTCCCTGAAGGACGGCCCATCGGATTACTCCAGGCGCAAGAGATACTACACCAGATCAAAGGGATACATTTCATTTATTTTAGCGGTGCCGATGTAGTCAGGCATGCGTTAGTGCAGAGGATCATTGAAGCCTATGACCGAACCTCAAGTAAAGAAAAGTAAGGTTTTTTTTATTGCTTCAGGAGTATCATTATTTCTCTTAAGCATTGCGCTGTCCATAAACCTAGTAATCCCTACTTTCTTGCTTACGCTTGTGATCTACCTCAAGGTTAGGAAGACTGCGTTAAAACATTGCAAGATCCTGCATCTTGTCTTTATCTTCGTTCTGGTCTTAGTAGTATCGTACCTGATAATCACCCATGGCGGTTCTCGTTTTTATCTTCCTTTCCTTGTGGCACCGATGTTAGTAACTCTTCTATTCAACCAGTTAGAGATTTCACTCCTTATTGTCCTTGCCACATCATTAACCCTGGCCTCTATTGCCGGCAACCACCTGCATCTGGGAATAGTTTTCCTTACCAGTGGGCTTTTAAGCAGTGCCCTTCTTTTGAATGTGCGCAGGCGCATGACCATTATCCGTGCCGGATTTATTGTCGGCTTCCTGCAAGCGGCACTCCTTTTCTTCTTAGATCGTTTCTGGGTTCTCCCTTCCGAAGTGTATTGGAAGAGCTACGGGATTGCCGTAGCAAACGGATTTCTTTCCAGCATCATCGTCCTAGGGATTCTCCCGGTCTTTGAATACCTATTCAAAACCATCACCAATATCAGCCTCTTGGAATTGGCTGATTTTCAACATCCGCTTCTAATGCGCATGGTACAGGAATCTCCCGGCACCTATCATCATAGCCTCGTCGTAGGAAACCTGGCAGAAAGTGCCTGTAACGCGGTGAACGCGAATGCGCTACTGGCGCGAATCGGGGCATATTACCACGATTTAGGAAAACTCCAGAAACCACATTATTTCAGCGAGAACCAAACCTTTACTGAGAGCAAACACGACGCACTTGCTCCCTCAATGAGTAAACTCGTTATTATCAACCACGTAAAAGAAGGCGTAGAGCTTGCAAAAAAATACCGACTTAACCCTCGTATCATAGATTTCATCCAACAACACCACGGCACGAGCCTTGTCTATTATTTCTACAGGAGGGCTTTGGAAAACCTAGAGGATGATCAAGAAATAAAAGAAGAAGGGTTCCGCTACCCCGGCCCCAAACCCAATACGAGGGAGACCGCGATAGTCCTATTGGCTGATTCCGTGGAAGCCGCGACACGCGCCTTAAAAGACCCTATCCCCCAGAAGATTGACGAAATAGTACACAAAATCATTAACAATAAATTCATTGATGGGCAGCTTGACGACTGCAATCTGACCCTCAAAGACTTAGAGAGTATTTCGGCAGTCTTTATCCGAATTCTGGGAGGCATATACCATAGCCGTGTCAATTATCCTGAAGAAAGAAAAGAAACGAAAAACGCATAGACGCTCTTTTTACTATTCCCCCCGCAATGGAAATTACCGTTCACAATCTGCAGAAAAAACTTAAGGCAGATGCGCGTACGATTCAAAGACTCGTCCGGCTCGTGCTTACGAAAGAAAAATTCAAGAACCCCGGCGCTTTTAGCATCACCCTGGTTAATGGAGCAAAGATGTGTTCCTTCAACAAACGGTTCATGGGTAAAAACCACTCTACCGATGTACTGGCATTTAACCTCTCTAAAAAAACAGAGTCCCCTTTTTTAGGTGATGTTATCGTTTCCACTGATGCCTGTATCCATAATGCGCGCAGGTTCGCAACAACCCCTCAGTTCGAATTATTCCTTTATATAGTTCATGGGATGCTGCACCTTTTGGGATACCGCGATGCCACACCCGCA
Organism: Candidatus Omnitrophota bacterium; assembly: GCA_018818365.1. Classification (GTDB taxonomy): domain Bacteria; phylum Omnitrophota; class Gorgyraeia; order Gygaellales; family Profunditerraquicolaceae; genus JAHISH01. Next base: position 4,098 of record JAHISH010000013.1, read on the forward strand.
AGAAAAACCTTGATGCATAGAAAAGCACTTACAATCCTTAACGCCGCATGTCTATCCATACCGTCGACGCCTTAGTGCTTAACCGGAGAGATTTCCGGGAGACTTCTCTGATCGCTGTTCTTTTCACTAGAGACTTCGGAAAAATAAGCGGATTACTCAAAGGTATCCGCACCGAACCGACTAAGTTCGCGAGCACCCTGGAACTGTTTTCATACAATCAAATCGTTTTCTACCGAAAACTGAATTCCTCTCTCCATTTAGTGAGCCAGTGCGACCTCAAGGACAATTTTGATGCGCTACGCCGTGATATAGTAAAAATAGGCATGGGAAGCCTTATGTGCGAACTGGTAGGATTAGTAATGCCCTTAGAAGATAAAAATGAAGAAGTCTTTAACCTTATTCTCACGTGCCTAAATGAATTGAAGACAACTTCTCATCCACACAAGATCATGATCATTTTTAAGATCAAAATGTTGGCTCTCTCCGGATTTAAACCCCATTTTGACTCCTGCGTCGTCTGTAACAGCAAGATACTCGGGGAATCAAAATTCAGCCTTCTGCTCGGAGGATTGCTTTGTACGCGCTGTTATCACAAAGATCCGAGTAGCCGTACAATCTTCCGGGGGACAATCGCGTCTATTCTTTACATTGAGAAGAATGACTTTAAGAATAACCTTACCCTAGGGCTGAATCCAGAGATCAAAAAGGAACTCGAGCTGATCCTAAACGCATTCCTTCATTTTCATCTTGAAAGGGAACTTAAATCACAGAAAGTACTTACACGGCTGAAGGAGGCCACGACGCTATCTCCGGCGTAAACAACAAAAGAAACCTCTCGGGAGGCATACTATGAAGATAATAATCGCAGGTCCTGGAGCAATGGGGTTGTTATTGACGAGTCTTCTCTCAAAGAGCAAAGAAGAGATTTGGCTTCTCGATAAAAATAAGAAACGTACGGCAAAAATAAAAGAAAAGGGGATCAGCGTAGAAGGGCTCTGTGGCTCGTGGAAAACGATGGTACGTATCACTACCTCGCCGGAAGAGATCGGACCGGCAGACTTAATTATACTCTGTGTGAAATCCTATGACACAAAGAACGCATTAGCGAATTTCAAGCCTCTGCTGGGCAGAGAAACCATGGTCTTAAGTGTACAGAATGGGCTCGGTAACCTTGAGTTAATCGCCGAAGTAGCCGAAGAAAATAAAGTCATTGGAGGAGTCACTAACCTTGGAGCCACCCTCGTAGAAGAAACAAAAGTGAGATTCGCCGGAAACGGAGAAACAGTGATCGGCCTCTTGAATGGCGGATTCCCCGTAGAACTACGTCATATCAGGGAATTATTCAACCGTGTCGGAATAACGACAAAAGTATCTCGAGACATAAAAGGAGTCCTTTGGTCTAAATTGCTTATCAATACGGGAATAAACGCGCTTACCGCGATTTTACAACTGCCTAACGGTAAACTGGTAGAATCGGAAGGAACACGGCGTATTATGCGTGCGGCGGTAACCGAAGCCACACGGATCGCCAAACGCAAACGCATCAAATTGCTTTACGACGATCCTCTCGCAAAAGTAGAAGCGGTCTGTGAAGCAACTGCAACCAATCTTTCTTCGATGTTACAAGACGTGCTTAAGGAGAAAAATACCGAAATAGACTTTATTAATGGGGTAATCGTCCGCCTCGGACAGGAATTAAGCATCCCCGTCCCCACCAACTTGCTTCTTTTGGACCTGGTAAAGACTATCGAAGCAACGTATGCCACACGGGCAAGGTCATGAAGAAAATAGGGATAGCCTTTGTATTTGTCGTCCTATTTTCTGCTTTTGTATACGCGTTGCGTTCCGGACAATGCCCCCTGCGAATACTTTCTCACGCCCCAAGCTCCCTGGATAGCAGTGTCGCAATAAATACGCGTCCCTTGGCGATTCAGGGGCAGAAAACGACGCCACTTCTTGAAGAAGGCCTCACTTTACTGAAAAACCGAAGAGACCGCGAAGCATTAGCTATATTTGAAAGGATTCTCTTGCAGCGCAGTGATTCCCTGGATGCGCTTTGGGGAAAAGCAGAGGTATTGCGCAGAACCCGCAATTATACCCTCGCGGAGGAACTCCTGCAAAGAATCATTCATCAGGACCCCAATCATCTTTCTTGCCTGATAAGCCTAGCCTATATCCGTTATAAAGACAATAATTATAAAGAAGCCATTCGGTTAATACACCATATCCTCAACCAACCTGGGGTCGATAACCAAACACGCTCACTTGCGTATATAATGCAGGGAACAATCAATAGCAGCCGCGCCAAAGGGGGATTATTAAACAAACTTGCCTTCGGCACACAAATCAAAGGTTTCTTTCTTAAAGCCAAGAATCTATCACCAGACCTACCCGAAGTACGTCTGGGACTAGGGACATTCTATCTTCTCGCTCCTCGAATCGCAGGCGGAGACCTTGAAAAAGCGATGGAGGAACTCCAGGCATCAGTAAGGCTTGCCCCCACGTTTGCCACAGCCCTTGCACGCCTGGCACAGGCGTATAAACGAAAAGGGGATCTCTCCCGGTTTACTGCGTATCTAAAGAACGCAAAAGAACTTGATCCCGAAAACGAAGTCGTGCACCAACTACGGGGATCATTATAACGTAATGAAACGTTTTGTGTTGCTGGCGGCACTTCTGGTATGCATAGGATGCACCCATAAGCCACTCTACAAAGATACCCGGGTCCTGATGGGAACATTCGTTGAAGTGATCTCTCCGGACAAAAATGCAGAGGGAATCGCATTCGAAGAGATCAAACGGATTGAAGCACTCCTCAGTAAATATAACCCGACAAGTGAGGTGTCGCGCCTGAATCGCGACGGGAAACTAACCGCCAGTCCTGAAACCCTCTATTGTATAAAACAGGCCAAAGAACTTTGGCGTCTCACTGACGGCGCATTCGACATAACGATCGCGCCGTTAATCACCCTTTGGGGATTCACCGATAAAAAATATTGGGTGCCTCCTGATGCGCTTATTAAAGAGTCCCTTAAGCTTATCGGCTCAGAAAAAATTGCCATTGATGAAAATGACGCAACGATCAGTTTCGGAAAAAAAGGCATGCATATTGATCTCGGGGGGATTGCCAAAGGGTATGCACTGGATTGCGCGGTGAAGAAATTAAAAGAATCTGGCATTACTCATGGTCTGATAAACGCCGGAGGACAGATATATTGCCTTGGCGATAAATATGGACAACCCTGGGGGGTGGCAATCAAAGATCCAAGAACCCAAGGGATAATCGCACACCTGGAACTTAAAGATACTGCGGTAGCCACTTCTGGGGATTATGAACAATATTTTATTGTGGACAAAAAACGCTACTGCCATATACTAAATAGTCGTACCGGCTACCCCGCAGAATCTGGTCTGTCTTCGGTCACCGTACGCGCACCCACGGGGATTATTGCAGACGCTCTGGCAACGGCAATATTTATACGGGGGGAAGAAGAAGGAAAACAATTTATCCTGAATTTTCCAGGGGTAACTTTTACTGTCACAAAGAAGAATACGAATGAATAAGATCGTCTCTAAAGAAAACATTGCACCTGATATAGTCAAACTCGTCATAGAATCACCTATTATTGCACAGAAGGCCCACGCCGGCCAATTTGTAGTGGTGATAATCGATGAAAAAGGAGAACGGATCCCCCTTACTTTGGCGGATTGGGACCACTCGCAAGGAACAATCACATTACTCTTTCAGAGAATCGGATTCACCACAAAAAAACTCTCTACCTTTGGGGTAGGGGATTGCCTGGCACATGTACTCGGGCCTTTAGGGCATCCTACCAGAATCGAGAAGCTCGGAGAAATATATTGTATTGCCGGTGGCGTAGGGATCGCTGAGGTATTCCCTGTTGCGCGCGCATTTAAACACGCAGGGAACCGTGTTACCGGAATCATGGGGGCACGTTCGAAAGAACTTTTGATTCTTGAGACTCCACTGCGACAAATCTGCGATGAGCTTTTTATCACCAGCGACGATGGTTCCTACGGGACCCACGGACTGGTGACGGATGTATTAAAAGACCTCTTTGGAGTTATAGAAAAATCCACCCATACTAAGTATCCGCAACTAGTCTATTGTATCGGTCCTGTCTTAATGATGCAGGCCGTTTCGGAAATTACGCAATCCTACGGGGTAAAAACGCGTGTCAGCCTTAATCCTATTATGGTCGATGCCACCGGTATGTGCGGGGCATGCCGATGTACCGTTGACGGGAAGACCGTATTTGGCTGTGTTGACGGCCCTGATTTTGATGCCCATCAGGTAGATTTCCAAGAGTTGAATAAACGCCTTCACGCATTCAAAAATGAAGAAAGGAATATAGATCTCTAATCCCATGCGTAATAACGTCCCTCAACAATCACCTCTGGCGCG
>JAHISH010000106.1 GCA_018818365.1 Candidatus Omnitrophota bacterium
GCTGCACACTATCCTTACCGGCAAAGGTAGCGACGATGGCAACGGGTATAAAACCTACCCCTGTCAAGAGGGCTGCTCCGTAAATCGAAGCTCCTTTAATACCTGCTGCCTTCATCGGTTCGGCAAGGATTAATACGGCCAATTGCGAAGCGCTAGTAATATTCTTGTATGCCTTCTTTAGATTGACCTCATATACCTTCACCGCGGATTCTTTCCCAACGCTATAATCCTTCATGACAACCTTGCCCATCTGTAAATTCATGATATCAATCTGCAGGGCCAGTTGTTTCTCAGGCTTTCTCTCTTTCTTTTCCTTTGGGGCTTCCACTATCTTCAGTGAATCAACGTTTAGTTTCCCCTCTTTATTCTTCACAAGGCCCAATTCTTTCAATTCAATCTCTAAAAGCGAAAGATGCAGCCTCCCTCTCAGTAATGCGGAGACATCCAGTTCTACTGCCGCCCTCGGAAGGTCAAGAATCAAACCTTTCGGGAATCCCTGAGGATTATGCACACGAAGATTCCTGATACCTACGGATTGTCCCAAAAGACTTAGAGAAAACCCGCCGATCTCGACTTTTGTGCCGATCACCTGTGACGCAACCCCGGCGATAAGCGTTTTCAGCATAAAATCCCTCGAAAAAGAAACCACTACTATTGCAGTAACTGCAATAAGGATAACTTTAAAGGGTTTTTTCATCTCTTCCCCTCTTGCACGATCTTCTGCCGCAACAAGGCTAAGTAGACAATATGCTCTTTCTCTTCCGCGATTAGTTTCTTGATAGTCTCTTTTTCCTTCTCTTGGGCATAGGAAAGCACTTCAATAAAGAAAAGAATCGCCTCTTTTTCAAAACGTATGCCATAATCGATGGCATCCTGAACCGTTTTGATATTCGCGCTGAATTTTTCTGAAGAGACTTCCTGGTAGAGTTGTTCATCAACCAAAAGCTGCATATATCCGCTTAATTCTCCGGGGTAAGACTCAGCTGCCTCGGTTTCATTGAGGGACTGGCGGATTTCAGTAAATTTTTTAATATGCTGATCTTCCCAATCGGTAAGCCGGACAAAGAGTTCTTTCAACTGTGTATTATCCTGGAACCTCTGTGCCGCCAAGGCATAGAAATCCCTTCTCTTTTTCTCCTTTTCAATTCCCAAATCAACGATTTCAGCAATATGAAAGATATTCATTATCTACCCCCTTTGTTATGAGTAAACTGTTGAACCGGCGTGAAACTTCGCGATAAGGAAGCGCGGTCTTTCATAATCTGATCCTTATGGTGTGCCGTGCTATGACCAAAGGCTTAGGCAGATTAAAAACCACAGCCATAGCCTATGCCTCCTATATGCGATAACTAAAAAGAAAATAGCCGGGTACTTGAAGGGCTCATGTAAAATCCTGCGACCGCTCCGGTCATAAGACAAGCAAGGGTAGCGGCGAAAAGGCTGCGGAAACCAAGACTCCCTAGATCCCTCACCCGGCTTGGCGCCAGGCTGGAAATCCCTCCTATAAAAATAGCTAAAGACGCAATATGCGCAAATCCACAAAGGGCATACGCCGCAATTACCCCCGAACGGATCTGTATCGTCCCATGTGAAAGATACTGCCCCAGATGCTGATAAGAAACTAACTCCGTCACAATAGTCCGTTCTCCTAAAAGCCTGGCTACCTCTGGAATATCTTGCCAAGGCACTCCCATAAAAAAAGTAAACGGATAGAACAAATAAGAAAGTATCTTTTGCAAAGACAAATCCGACGCCTGCGGAATAACCGGGCTGATCCATCCTCCGATTAAAGAAAGAAACCAGTTCGCCATCGCTAATAACGCTAAGAAAGATAAAAGGAGCGCCACTATACCCACCAAAAGTTTGACTCCTTCGAAAGACCCTTTGATAACCGCTTCAATCCAACCGGATGATTTCTGATAATGTATCTGCACCGCCTTCCCCAGTGTTTTAGGGATCTGTGTCTCGGGACATAATAATTTTGCCATCACAATACCTGCGGGTGCACTTAAGAGAGATGCCGAGACAAGATGGCCCGCAATAGTAGGAAATTGCGGATACAGAAAACTAACGTATATCGCCATCACCGTAGATGCAATCGTTGCCATCCCGACAGTCATGACCGTACAGAGTTCCGAACTGGTCATCTCTTCTATATACGGCCGGATGGTAAAAACCGACTCTATCCCCACCACGATATTACTGGACGCACAAAGTGATTCTGCGCCGCTTATCTTCATGAGACGCGTGAAGATCTTCGCAAAGACTCCGACAATATGCTGCATAACCCCAACCTGATAGAGTATCGCCATTAAAGCGGAAAAAAAGATAACTGCGGGAAGTGCCTGAAAGACCAAAATAAAACCAAGGGATTTCTCGCCTAAAGGTCCCTCAACACCGGGAGGAACAGCAAGCGGGCCAAAGACAAAATACATACCTTCATAGGCGAAAGAAAGTAGCCGAATAACTGCCGAGTTAATTCCTTTAAAAACCTGTACTCCTACCGGCAGATAGAAAATACCCCCTGCACACAAAAGCTGAAGCCCTACTCCCCACACCACTACTCGCCAATTCACAGAATCCCTTTTGCGGGAGAATAGCCAGGCAATCGCTAAAAGAAAAAATATTCCTAAAAAACTGACAAAATTATGAATATTCAAATTTTCTTAAATTAATGCCTACACTGCTTCCATGGTAGAAGGAGGCTTGGTAGTGATATTATAGGTCACACTTACCACTCCTGGAACTTCGGTCACAATGCGGCCCGCTAATTTTTCAAGGATATCATAGGGTAATCGGGTAAAAGTAGCATTGCGGGCATCGATGCTATCCCAACAGCGAATCTCCACCTGCATGCCGAATTCGCGTTTTCCGTTACAGATCCCGGTAACCCGGTCCTGATGGAGAATTGCCATATATTGAAACGCCTTAACCCCTTGCAGCATCTCTTCGGTAATGACGGTTGCTCTTTTTACAATCCCGATTTTCTCCCGTGTCGCCTCTCCGATGACTCGGGCAGATAATGCCGGTCCGGGGAAAGGCATACGGTTATAGATCGTTTCCGGCAACCCCACCGCTTCCGCCACCTTCCTGACCCCGTCCTTGCGCAGTTGTACCAATGGCTCAATGATCTTGTAACCAAATGCCTTCTGCGGGTCTATCCCGAGCTGCTCAAACACATTGTGCTGCCGCTTAATACCCGCGACAGTCTCATCGACATCCGTAAGGATCGTTCCCTGGAGAAGATACCGAGAATTGCTTTTCTTGACCAGTTCTGCGAATACCTCTTTATAAAATGTCTGCGTAATCGCCTCTCTCTTCTCCTCGGGATCAGTAATACCTTTAAGCGCGTCAAAAAAGACATCTTGCGCATCAATGACTTCTACGGGGACCCCTAATGTTTTAAAGATCGAGATAATCGTTTCGGGCTCATTCTCGCGCATAATCCCGTTATTGATAAAATACGTCTTCAGACGATTCCCTAACGCCTTGTGTCCAAGCATAGTCACGCAGGAAGAATCAACCCCTCCGGAAAGCGCATTGATCGCATCCCCCTCTTCAACCGCCTGTGATATTTCTTGAATTTTCTTTGCCACAAACTCCCTTGTATCCATGGTTGCCGCTTTGATCTCTTGAATAGCCATATCTACCTCCTTATCGAAAAAAATACCATTTACTAAACAATACACTTACAATGACAATTAGGGTTTCTTCTTAAATACGAGAAAATAGCTTCCATCAGGACGCCGGATACAAGAAGGTTCCCCAATAACCTTGCCTGATTCCGCCTGAATTCGCTCCCCGTATTCAGGCATCATCGTGGTGCCCGGATTATAAAGAATACTTTTGATTCCTGCGTGTGTGGTAATAAAGATACGGATCTTATTATTAGGAAGAACCACTGCACCCGGTTGCCACCCAGTTATCAGACTAAAAACAGCCTCCCTGCGAAATGACATCCCGTCAGGGGAACGGGCAAGAATTGTCTCCTGGCCACGGGAAAGAAACATAAACCATTCTCCATTTCTATATACTACTTCCGGGCCCCTTACCCCAAACGCTTCGAAACGCACGCCAGGCTCTACCCTGAAACGCACCCCATCGGCGCTTACTGCGCTGTAAATCTTATTTTCTCCGATACCACGTTTTTGATCAGGATCCGCAGATTCTGCCCCATAAAAGTACATGCGCACATCGCCATTGGGCAACTCTATCACTGAAGGATCAACAATAACTCCTTTATTTTGTCTTTCCGAAAAGACTAGCCGGCACGGAGCAGACCAATCAAAACCATCACTGGAAGTTGCCAACATCATTCCTTCCCCCTCTACATTCAATCTCCTGGGGTCAACAAAATATAAGAGCAAGGTTCCTTTCTTATCAACCGTAGAATTCCGAGTAAGCTCCACCACATCAGGAAGTGCGCCGCTTCTACAAAGATACTCCGGCAATACGGTGAATTTTCTGCCATCTTCAGAGATTGCGCCATAAATATACTCAATCTCACGGCTTTTCGCTGCGGCTGCTTCTTGCTCTGTCGCATCGATCTCTTCCGTCGATTTCAGCACACCTTGTGCCATACATACACCTGATGACAACACTATCATGCTCACCAACAAAATGAGTAAATATTTTTTCTCCATCAACTCTCCCCACAGATCTTAGATAAAATACGCTTTTATTATACACTTCTTTGTCTTTTTGACAAAGGAAATATTAGGCGAATCCATTAAAAATATGATAGAATTATCCGTATGAAAAGTTCAGTTAAAATATGGCTACAACTGGTAAGAGCTCAATTCTTTACTGCCTCGATTATTCCTGTTCTGATCGGAGGACTTTACGCGGCGCTCTACTATACCCCTATTCTATGGGGGCTTTTCCTGATCACCTTACTCTGCGCACTCTTTTTCCACGCAGGGACTAATATCGTCAGCGAATACTTTGATTATCACGCGGGAGTAGATAAACCACATACGTACGGGTCAAGCCGTGTTCTTGTCGAAGGCCTTCTCCCTGCGCGGAAAGCCCTATGGGCAGGAATGTTATTATTTCTAATCGGATTCCTATTAGGGCTTATGCTAGTACGTATTCGAGGATTACCAATTCTCTACTTAGGAATCTTAGGATTACTCGGAGGCTATACCTATACGGGAAGACCATTCGGCTTTAAATATAAAGCCCTGGGAGACGTCCAGGTATTTATCTTCATGGGAGTGCTTCTGGTGGCTGCTCCTTTTTTTGTGCTCACCGGAACGTATTACCTTCGCGTATTCTTAGTCTCTTTACCGATCAGTCTTCTAGTCACCGCAATATTACACGCCAATAATCTCCGGGACATTCACCACGATAAAGAAGCGAATATTAAGACCCTAGAGAGTACTCTGGGTTTTAAGAAGGCACGGTGGGGTTATTTTATTCTGTTACCGGCAGCATATCTTGCGGTAGGGGCAATGATTGCCGCGAAGATACTGCCCTTGCAGGTAATCCTGGTATCTTTAAGTCTTCCCTTAGCAGCCAAGAATATGGGGTTACTTGCCAAAAATAAGAGCGGGAATGCTCAGAAAATTATGACGCTTGACCTTATGACTGCCCAGCTCCATTTGGCATTTGGAAGCCTTTTTATAATCGGCCTACTTCTCTCTCTGGCTTCCCACACACACGTATAAACAAGTCCCTTTTTTTATATCTAATGCCACTTCGTTCCCGGGATCAAGTTCCAAGGTCTTACGGATATACTCCCGGTATCGCTCTTCTTCTCCGCGTAATTTATAGACTTGAGCCAAACGCGCATAGACATCGGCAAACAATGGATCCGCTTTAAGTGCACGCAAGAAATATTCTTCTGCCTTTGCGGGATTTCTTCCGAGTATCGCAGGTATCAATAAATAATAATTTCCCAGCCCAAAGAGTACCGCGGAAGATTCTGGATCAATCCGTTCTGCCTTACGCAGATACGGCAGCACCATACGGCCGTTTAAGATTTTAGAAAGAGGCCCTCCGTAATGCGCAATCATTCCCTTTGCGCCGGCAAACATACTGTATCCGCGCACTAAATTGGTGTGATCAACTTCTTCTGCACCCTGCTTCACCACCGTCAATGCCAGTGCCGCCGCGCGTTCAAAATCCCGTTGTAGGTAATGAATATACGCTAACGTAATATAGGCAGGAGAAAAGTTTGGACTTTCACTGACGATATGCGCTAGCGCACGGATGCTTGCAGGGTAGTCTCTTCTCCTGCGCAGACACTCCGCAATCCCCCATGCAGACTCAATACTTGAGGCATCTAGTGCCTGCATACGACGGAAAGACCCTTCAGCTTTATCAATATCATATTGTCTAAGATATACCAGCCCTTCCACGTAAAGAGACTCTAAAGAATCCGGATTATGCAAGCTTATTGACACTGCATCTTGCAAAGAAAGCGCATCTGCGTATTCATGCAGCCGTTTCCAATCTAAGGCAAACGCCGGCGAGTAATTCACAATGCAGAACACGCTACACATGCAAACAACTTTTCTGATCTTTAATCTTATTTCCATTTTGAGTATGCGTAAGGAAAGAATCTTATCGCTCGCGGCGGGGTAATTTCAGCGTCTCTTGTAAACCAACCTGCACGGTTTGTCCCTCAAACTCTAGGGCTACAGATTCCGGGAAGATATTTCGTATTGTTACCCCTTGGATAACCTCCCCTTCTGCCAGGACCATTCCGTTTGCGGTCACAAAACTCTTACCCCCCGGATCAAAGAATATTCCTTCAATCAATACTACCCCTTTATACTTATTCGTATCTTCCGATTTCTCGAATGAACGCATATCCGTAAACCGCATGGTATCCTCTTCTTCTTTCTTCTCCTTTGCACCAAGAAAAGGGATCTTCTTGGCCGCAGGGACGATAATAGCAATCCACTGCCTCGCTTCATAGATAATTCCACGAGGGTCAAAATTGTATTTATAAAGAACAGAGAAAAAAGTTATCCCCACCCCGATTAGCACAAAACGTTTTACCCTCCAATCCATGCCGCGGGAGATAGTTTCTTTCTGAGCACGAACATTCTTTACCGGTTTCTTTGATTTTAAGGCGGGATTGAGTGTATCGGTCTTTGGATCGTAACCGCAGGCAGGACAGCCATCCGCTTCTTCAGGAATCAGCTGTTTACAATAACGGCATTCCTTCATGAAATATCCCTAAAAATCTTTATTTCTTTTTCTTCTCGGTCCGCCTTAATGCCTTGCCCATCCGATCATAGGCTACCTGCACCGAAGCACCTTCTGTCAGATGACCGTCGCATAGCGCGGCATACCCTCGGCGGTTCTTCATCTTAAATACCGTTACCTTCCGATCCCCTATCTTCATCTTGCTCCTTTTCTAGGAAACCTTCCAAATCGCATGTTTATACTCATCCAGCATACGATACGTATTGAAATAGGCCCCCGCCGCGATACAATCGATCATCATATCGATCCACGGAGAAGACAGATCAACGGAGCCGTCATTATGAGTGGCATTATATTTCTTCATCATTTCTTCTAATGCGCCGTAGAGAGCAACCGAATCGTCCTGCATATGCAGGTCTAACTCATTGCCTATTTTCTCTCCGGAATTCTTATACCCGAATATAACTCCGACATTTTTATCTTCTGCTTCAACAACCCACCCATCCAGAGTACTTAATTGCACCACGCCGTTCAAGATGGCTTTCATTCCGCTGGTCCCTGATGCTTCAAAAGGAGGCAGAGGATTATTCAGCCAGACATCGACCCCGCAGGTAAGAAATTTTCCTAAGAACATATCATAATTCTCCAAAATCACGATCTTAAGAAAATCGTACTCCTTGGATAACGAATCGACCTTATCCATCATCTCATTAATAAAAGTAAATCCCATGTTATCATTGGGATGGGCTTTGCCGGCAAGGATTATTTGAAGCGGCCCACATCTTTTTGCGATATCGACCACTTTCTCGATTTCGTAGAGCAGAAGGCTTGGCCTTTTATACGCAGCGATACGCCTGGCCCAGCAACATGTAAATACCTCCGGACTCAACTTCCACTTTCCCAAGACATCACAAAGCGTTTTCTTATTGGCCTGATGCGCAGCCCAGACCTTACGTCGAAATTCCATAGAACCTTTCAAATCCTTAGCCCGGGAAAGGACCATAGGGTTTCCTTCGATATCTTCAAAGTAAGAGGGAAATTCTTTGAATATCTTAAGGAACTCTGCAGATATCCACGTATACGGATGCACCCCATTGGTGACGTACTGGATCCTTTCTTTATATTCGGGAAACTGTGCCTTCATCACCCGCTGGTGACTCTTTGACACCGCATTAATCGCAGCAGAAGTATTCATCGCCAGAAGCGTTAAGTTAATCAAGCCGGATTTTTCTTTTCCAAACCTTTTGACCAAAGAAAAATCTTCTTGATCGAGAACCGCACTAAGGTCATCATTGCTGAAGCGATCATGCCCTGCTTCAACGGGAGTATGGCATGTATAATAAAACTTACTTTTAAGTTTCTCCATGGCCGTCTCAGACAACCCCTTGGCCTTCGCGACAAAAGAGAATATCGCATGTCCTTCGTTAAGATGATACTTATCGATACAATACCCCAGCTCCTTTAACGCCGCAATCCCTCCATACCCCAGCACGATCCTCTGCATAATCTTAATCCACGCGTTGTCGCTACGATAAAGTTGATCGGTGAGGTCCTTCATCTTCTTATTGTTTTGCGGGATCTCCGCATCTAAAAGGATAAGGGGGATTACGTAGTCGCGTCTATAACTATATACATAATACTTCCAAAGCTTCAAATGTATAAGCTCATCCCGCAATTTGATGGTGACGATATTCTTTAAAGGAATAAGCCCCGGGTAACTATGCGGATGCCAATGCATTTTCTCCGGGACTTGCCCGTGTTTATACCAAAACCTCTGTTTAAAGTACCCTGAGTGCCAGAGGATACCCACGGCGACCACTGGCAACTTGTAATCTGCCATTGTTTTCACCGTATCTCCTGCCAGTACGCCGAGGCCCCCGCTATATATGGGCAGATCTATTAAACCATCGATGTTCACATCGAAGAAATAATCGGCAAGTCTATAATTTGAGAAAATCGTATTGGGGGGGATCGTATTATGTCGGTCAAGCTTAATTTGCGAAGAAAAGGTATTGTAGAAGCTCGGCCCCAATCCATATTCCATAGAGAAGTAGGCAATACCCTTCTCATGTTCCTGACGCAAACGTTTCTCCGCCGTTACTATACTTGCTAACGGAAAATCAAAATATTTGCCGTTTGAAATATCCTGACAGAAGTGTTCCTGATACCGTTCTACTTCTACCAAGGAAAGAAATTCTTCAAGAAGCGTTTCATTATTCATACTGCCTCATCCTTTATGATAATCGTGACGTATATAATACCCCGATTTAAGAATTTTCGCAAGAGGATTACCATATTTGGTAGTATACTGAATTGTGTGTAAATTAGCTTTACAGTAATTAAAAAAGGCGTATCTTTCTGTTTGGAAAGCTTATCAACCCGGGCCTGACAGAGCCCTAACCAGAAAGGATACGCCCATGCAATACGTTGTTACCGAAC
>JAHISH010000107.1 GCA_018818365.1 Candidatus Omnitrophota bacterium
CGAATTGCGGTTTTTCTTTCGTCCTCCGTAGGAAGCAATATCTTCGCAGGATACACCGCGCTAGTAATTATTTCAGTTATCGTCTCCGCCTTCGTGGATAATGTCCCTTTCTTAGCGGCAATGCTGCCAGTTGCGTTATCGATGTCGGAAAAACTTTCAATAAATCCCGCGCTCTTTCTTTTTGGTTTACTGATAGGCGCAAGTCTGGGAGGCAATATTACTCCAATAGGCGCTTCCGCAAATATTGTGGCTTGTGGGTTGTTGAAGAAAGAAGGGTACCGGGTACGATTCCTTGATTTCGTCAAAATTGGGCTCCCCTTTACCGTTGTTTCCGTAGCGGCAGGATATCTTTTTATATGGCTTGTTTGGGGGAAGTAGGGCAATAATTGATAGTGCCTCGGCATGGGGCCGGGGAATAACCAAGCACAGTAATTTACTCACAATGTCGTGATGGAGGAATGACGTGCGTATTCAAAAAAGGAGGAAGGCATGAAGAAACTATTTTTGTTGGGAATAGTGGCGTTGAGCATGATCGCCGCAGTATCTGTCTCTCGGGCGCAGACGCCGCCTTGCGCAGGAGATCCTGCAAAGGCGCTGGTTGAGGATCAGGAGGCCGCCAGTAGCGCAGCGGAAGCAGTTGTCGATGTGGGAAACAAGATATGCCCGGTTATGGGTAACCCGATCAATGAGAATTCGAAAGTTACCTATGAATATGAAGGCAGGATCTACCATTTCTGCTGTCCGGCATGTATCGAAGCCTTTAAAAATGATCCGCAGAAATATATGCAGAAAGTAGATGAGGAGTTGGCGTCTCTGGCAGAAGAGGTGGCACCGTTATCTGAAATAGCTGAATAAATGCCATGGGGACGGTTCTGCGGGCAGCATGAGAACCGTCCCTCTACGCATTCCATGAAAGCAGAAATAGAGGAGTAGATAAGGGTATGTCCGCTGAAATCCTTTCTTGTGGTCATCCATCCCAGAAGAAGTTCTGGAAGAATAAAGTGGCGATTGTTACTCTGATTACCACTTTGTTGCTTGGGGCATCGCTTATTTTCCCGTGGCTGGTTCCTTTCCGGCGGATATTCATAAAATATTTTCTGACGATCTGGTGGGCGGTGGCGTTGGGGTTATTATTAGGGGGAGTAATAGATTATTATATTCCGCGCGAATATATCTCTAAGATGCTCTCCGGAGGTTCGCGCTTTGTTATTCTTAATGCCGTTGTTTTAGGTTTCTTGATGAGCGCGTGCAGCCATGGGATACTCGCACTATCTATGCAGCTGCATAAAAAAGGCGCTTCGAATCCCGCAGTAGTAAGTTTTCTCTTGGCCAGCCCTTGGGCGAATCTTACGGTGACCCTTATGTTGCTGGGGTTTTTCGGAATGAAGGGGCTCCTTATTGTCCTGGCGGCATTGCTGATTGCGATCAACACCGGGTTTATTTTTATATTCTTAGAGAAGAAAGGTTTTATTGAAACGAATAAGAATAGCGTTGCGGTCTCCGCAGGGTTCTCCATTCGTAAAGATATCCGCGCGCGCATAAAGGAATACCGGTGGGGTCTGGCGTCATTGTGGACTGACTGCAAAGGGGTATGCAGGGGGAGTGTCGCGCTTGGGGATATGGTCTTATGGTGGATTATTATCGGGATCTTGTTGGCCAGTCTGGCAGGGGCATATATCCCGGCGCACTTCTTTCATAAGTTCATGGGGCCATCTTTCGTGGGGTTATTCGTTACTCTGGGATTGGCAACGGTGATAGAGGTGTGTTCTGAAGGGTCCTCTCCTCTTGCGTTTGAGATCTTCAGGCAGACAGGCGCGTTGGGGAATAGTTTTGTATTCTTAATGGCAGGAGTAGTTACCGATTATACCGAGATAGGCCTTTTGTGGACCAACGTAGGCAGGCGGACTGCGCTTTGGCTTCCGGTAGTTACCGTGCCCCAGGTGTTGGTGGTAGGATATTTAATGAATATTTTGTTCCGATAAAAAAGGAGAGTGAAAGATGAAAGTGCTTATCGTGCTTATTGTGGTGGCGGTGGTCGTATTGTTGATGGTGAAAAAAGGCGGCTGTGGATGCGGGTGCGCGCCGAAAAAATGAGGCTCGCTGAGGCGCAATATTCTTGCTTGCATTTCTTTATGGATGTGGTATAGTTTAATTGAAGCTACTATTCGTCTGGCAAGGGGTAAACTACCAGCGGGCAGGTAATGCCCAGGTCTAAAAACCAAAAAAATTTCCCCTTGCCTTTTTTATTTCCCCTCGATACGGAAGGTCACGAGATAATTCCGACGAACAATCGATCTTATCGAAAAGAATTCCCGTCTTGCGGGTGAGTCGGTATAACCAACAGGTATGGACCACTTCGATATCACGATTATTGGCGCAGGAGCCGTTGGTTTAGCGGTCGCCGAATGTCTTTCCCGGGATTACCCGGATACCTTGGTCGTTGAAAAGAACCGTTCCTTCGGCCGGGAGACCAGTTCCCGCAATAGCGAAGTTATCCACGCAGGGATTTATTACCCCCCCGATTCTCTTAAAACAAGTAGCTGTATCGAGGGCAAAGAACTACTCTATGCGTTCTGTCAAGAGCACGCAATCCCCCATACGCGTATAGGTAAACTCATTGTTGCCAGGGATAAAGAGGAGGCGCGGGATCTTGAGAGTCTCCTTGAAAATGGCAGACGCAATGGCCTTACCGATCTTCATATCATTGATCGGCACGAGCTTCGCAGGATCGAGCCGAACGTAGAAGCCCTCTGCGCGCTAGTATCTTGCTCTACCGGTATTCTCGATACCCATGCATTTATGAAAGTGTTAGCTGATAAGTATACGGCGCAAGGGGGGCAGATCGCGTATGGAACAGAGGTGCGCGGCATCGAAAGACACGCGGAAGGGTATGCGTTATATGTGCAAGATTCCCAAAAAGAAGAGTTCTGTTTCTCCAGCCGAATGGTGATTAATTGCGCGGGGCTTTGTTCCGATAAAGTAGCTGCGCTGGTAGGCATAGATAAAGAAGAGTATAGGCTAAAGTACTGTAAGGGGGATTATTTCCGCGTCCACAATAATAAAGGTAAGTATATTAACCGGCTTATTTATCCGGTCCCGCATAAAAAAGGAGCAGGGTTAGGTATTCATGCCACCCTGGATTTAGCGGGAGGATTGCGACTTGGCCCCGATGATGCGTATGTCGATACTATTTATTATGATATTGATCCGCAGAAGCGCGAGGTTTTTTACCAGAGCGCCAGAACATTTCTTCCTTTTATCGCCGTTGATGACTTGCAGCCGGATACTTCCGGGATGAGGCCTAAGCTTCAGGGGCCGGGGGAAGGATTCCGCGATTTTTTAGTCGAAGAAGAGTCCCGGAACAATTCTCCCGGATTTGTCAACCTTCTCGGCATCGAGTCACCAGGCCTGACCGCTGCCTTGTCTCTTGCCAGGCGCGTAAAAAGAATAGTGGAAAAAAAATAATTTTTTTCTTGACAAATGATACCAATATGGTATC
>JAHISH010000108.1 GCA_018818365.1 Candidatus Omnitrophota bacterium
AAAACATCGGTAACAGGTATCTTAACCCTCGCGGCAGCATTAAGGCTATTCATTGAGTCATAATCATCCCAAAGGCTCATTGGTGCTGCAATTGAAGTCTCTACAGAATATGACCCGGTATCCGTCTTAAAAGATGCCCCTCGCAAAAAGGTTAACCGATGAGGATAATCATCACTACTATCGCGCGCAATATAAGACATCCGACGTATCCACTTGCCTCCTTTTAATGAGATAGGCCTGTCCAGATCACTATGAAACATACGGCTTGGCTCATATTCATCAAGCCAGGGGCTTTCTTCCCAATAGACATGGTTATTGGAAATCCGCAGTGGATCATCACTGGTCAATGCCTCGTATTGGTCGGAGAGAGGGAACACCTTTAAGAGGTAATCATCCTGTGTATAATCAACCCATAATTTACGTACCGGGCGGTATTGCCGATTAATTTCAGTTTGTTGAATTGTGGCGAAGGGCTCGCCGCCTCCCGCCCAGGTAACGCCGGATCTCAACGCAATCTTATTATCGTCAACCTTTATTTGTGGGATATTGACAATTTGACCTCTCCAGGTCCGATAGGTCTCATTTAACGTCCTCTTATCCCCTGACCAATACTTTAAATTCACATCAACATGATCATCTCCATAATCATAAGGAACGGTAATTTCTGTCGACCCAATAAAGGTCCACGGATCAATATTAATCTCCATATAGGCATTAAAAGGACTGTCAAACTGCGTCTGCATTCCAAGGAGGAAACGGTCATAGATCTTTTTATCGTACGTATTGTGCCTCTCATCTCCCCACAGATAACGCCAATTCTTCTCACGGGGAACTCCCACCTTATCGGCATTGGCATCTTTCCAGATAATGTCATCGGAAGTAAATCCCACTCCTACGCGATACTCTCCGCTTAAGAGTACTTTCTCGTTCTGACTAAGATTGACCGCCGCAGGTTTTGTATCGGTCTTAGGCTGAGAGACCGTCACCTCTTCTTTATTATCCCCATATTGAGAAAGCACTTCATCCATAATCTCATCCCGAGCCAGTACTCTTTCAGGCCGCGGAATATCTTCTAACAATGGCGCGGGAGGAGATTCTGCTCTTGTAATCTTTGTAATTGGTTTGGGGGATGATTTACGGAGAATACTGAGTTGGCGATCCTGTTCGCGGGGGAGACTCTCCGCGACGATAAATCCGATATACTCTTGGGCGACTTTATTCGCGGGATCCAAAAGCAAAGCCTTGTTGAATTCCGTCAGGGCTTCATCATATCTTCCTTGACGGTAAAAAACAAGGCCGAACTCACAAAGGTACTCTGCTGCCGCGGGACCGGCAAAAGTTAGGCGCACTTCTCCGGAAATAGATACGAACGCGAAAAGCAAGAATAGAATTAACAATCTTCGTTTCATATACTAAAAATAATATCAATAATTCCCTGAAAAGTCAATAGAAATTTGATGGGAAATAAAGCTTTTACTGATGGAATGCCATCGGCTTACGAAGAACACATGGCAAGCACAACCTTTAGAGAGTGAATATAGGTTATCTGATACTTCTTCTGATTCTTAACCACATACACATACCCTTTGATCTTACAAAAAAACTTTTCTCTCTGCAACTTGGTATCACGTTCTTTGATTACAAAAAGCTGCGGTCTCTCTTGCACTTCCGGTAAATCTTCTTCCACAATCTCTCTTATAAAATAAACAAAATGCCGACGGACAATACTACGGACCCCTTCTTTATCAAGGATCTCGGAACAAGAAATAATCTTGCGTCGTTTATCAATAGAGGTAAGATTCTTAAATAAAAGGTCTTGCATACGTCATTCACCTGATACTTTTCAAAAAAGCGCCGGGTTGCCTAGTAGAGTCGTGCTTTCTTTTCTTTCGGCAACCCGGCTATCCCCTTCTTATCTTCCGTAGCTGGCGGGGATCCTTTGAGCTTTGCGCACTTCGATTACTCGAAGCTTGCGTTTATCGAAAAAAGAAAATAAACACTTTTATAAACGCCTATAGAAGTTGACAAAAAAATTACGCCTTGCACGTAGAGTATACCATCCGCGCATTGCGTTACAAGGCCTAAACCGTCTAAAAAGGAAAACGGTTTCTTCGAGCCTTCTGGAGCTCTATACTTCTCCGCACTGAAAACCGCGCTCTTAAAGGCGCGGATGAGATGGCCGCTTTAAACATTCCACTTCAGGAACATTTAAACTTTAGCCCGAGGAGCTTAATTTCTTCTTAAAAGTAACCCTTGATTCTTTCCCCTGTAAGATCCGGTAGAAGTTACTGCGATGACGCATGAGAATAAAAATACTCAAAAGAATACCCGTGCCTATGACCATTGGAGATTGGCCAAAGATAATGGCAAGAAGTGGAAAACTGGCTGCCGCTAAAATTGACGATAACGAAACGATCCGGGATACAAGAAACACACTTATCCATATTGCCACGGCGACACCTACCACATACGCTAACCCTACAGTCTTAACGGCTAGCCCGATTAGCACCCCAAATGTCGTGGCAACACCTTTTCCCCCTTTAAAATTCAAGAAGATAGTCCAATTATGCCCGCATATGCCGCTTATTCCCAAAATCACACCCAGCGTCTCCTCAGAGACCAGCGCGGTGGTTGAAAAAACCAAATTCACGATAAAGAAAACAGGTATAAAACCTTTTAACACATCTAATAGCAAGACCAAAATACCCGCTTTTTTCCCAAGGACCCGTAAGGCATTGGTTGCGCCAACGTTTCCGGAACCGAATTTGCGGATATCTATGCCTTTTAAAAGTCGGCCCAAAATATACGCGGTAGGAATGGAACCGATCAGATAACTGCTAAGTATGCCGAGGAGTATCTGCATCATAGAGGATTTTAAAACCCCGCATAATATAATCTACCCCGGAGATGACGGTAAAGACCACCGCGATCCACCAGAGAAGAAAAGAAAATTTCCATTGTAAAAGGACCACGATCACCGAAAGCATCTGAAAGGTCGTGGTAAGTTTACCCCATCGGGTAGGCATTATATTAATCTTCTGCTTGACCATAAATAACACTACCGCCCCCAGAAGAATGATCGTATCTCGGCTGATTACAATCAACATCACCGGCAAAGGAAAACGTATTCCAAGCGGAGAGACGTTCAAACACACATACGCGCTCATGAGAAGCAACTTATCCCCCAGAGGATCTAAGATCATTCCTGCCTGTGACTGTTGTTTTGATTTACGCGCCACATAGCCGTCCACCGCGTCAGAGATCACTCCCAATACAAAGATGAACAATGCCAGATAGCGCAGATACACTCGCCCCTGCGGATCTTGAGAGTAATAGATAAAACACGCGATAAAAAAAGGAACAATTAAGATACGAAACGTCGAAACCTTATTGGCAAAATTCATTTCTTCCTCGCTATTTTATCAGACGCATACGAAATACCGGCCAATAGATCACCATCGCTTTGCCTAACACATTTCCATACGGCACAAATCCCCAATAACGGCTGTCCTTCGAAGAAGCAGAATTATCACCTAACACAAAATAAGAATTTTCGGGAATAATGATCTTCTGATCCTGCAGTGCAAAATCACCCCGGTTGTAGTAGTAACGTCCACCCAAAAGGGGATCAGTGATCGGCTCATTGTTAATATATACATTGCCGTTTTTAATCTCAAGTGTTTCTCCCGGAAGGCCGACAAGTCGTTTGATAAAATCCTTCTTTTTGTCCTCGGGATATATAAAAACGATGACATCTCCTCGCTTTAGCTTGGCAAATGCGGGGAGCCGCCAATTGCTCCAAGGAACCTTTGCCCCGTAAATAAATTTATTCACCAGGATCAAATCTCCCTCCATCAATGTGGGACGCATTGACCCCGTCGGGATCTTAAAAGCCTGCACGATAAAGGCGCGGATCACCATCGCCAGGATAAATGCAGTAAAAATCGACTCCGCCCATTCACGAATCACGCTTTTCTTTTGGGTGCTCATAGTTTAAGAACCTCCAAGAACGCCTCCTGAGGAATCTCCACCTTGCCGAATTGCTTTAATCGCTTTTTTCCTTTCTTCTGTCCTTCCCAGAGTTTACGCTTACGCGTAATATCGCCGCCGTAACACTTGGCAGTTACCTGTTTCCCCACCGACCTAATCTTCTCCGAAGCAATAATCTGGGTGCCTATCGCTGCCTGCACGGAAACTTCAAACAACTGACGCGGGATCAACTCTTTGAGTCGACTGACGAGTGCGTGTGCTTTATGTGAAACCTTATCTTTATGAATCAAAGAAGAAAACGCATCGCAGATAGTTCCATTTAAGAGTATATCAAGCTTTACCAGGCGTGTGGGCTTATACCCTTGGAACTCATAATCAAGAGAACCATACCCTTTAGTAAGAGATTTCATTCTATCATAAAAATCAACGATTAATTCCGAAAGAGGAATCTCAAAAACGATTTTGACCCGATCCTCACCTAAGTAGTCATTTGATTTAAAGGTCCCCCGGCGCGCCTTTGCCAATTCGCAGACCACCTCAATGGTATCAAGGGGGATAATCAACAGAAGGCTGGCATACGGTTCAAACGCTTCTTCAATATCTTGCGGCGCGGGTAGTTTCGCAGGGGTATCGATTTCGATAGTCCCGTCCTCTTTGGTTCTCACACGATACATAACATTAGGAACAGTCACAATAAGGTTAAGATCATACTCCCGTTCTAAACGCTCCTGCACGATCTCCATATGCAGCAACCCTAAAAACCCGCAGCGAAATCCCGTACCAAAAGACTGGGAATTTTCAGGTTCAAATACAAACGACGCATCGGAAAGCTTCAGCTTATCCATCGCGTCGCGTAACCTCGGGAAATCGCCGGGATTGACCGGATAGATTCCGCAAAAGACCAAAGGCTTCAGTTGCCGATACCCGGGGAACGCCTCTGCACAAGGATTGGCGACATCAGTAATAGTATCCCCGATAATAATCTCCCGTGCATCGCGGATATTCGCGGTAAAATACCCCACCTCTCCACAGGAAAGTGAATCTGTCTTAGAGTACTTCAGATCTTTAAAAATCCCCAGCTCTTCAATTTTGTAGCTCTTGCCCAAATGCAACAATTTGATCTGTACGGAAGGATCCAGTATCCCGTCGACCATTCTTAAAAATACGAGGACCCCGCGATAGGCGTCAAAACGGGAATCAAAGACAAGCGCCTTAAGCGGATTTTCAATCTCCCCTTGGGGAACCGGGACACACGCAATGATCCGTTCGAGGATATCCTCAACTCCTATTCCCTCTTTCGCCGACGCCAAGATGATCTCCTCTTCTTTAAAACCTAACACAGAAATCACCTGACGCTGAACCCGCGGCAAATCGATCGCCGTAAGGTCAATCTTATTAATCACAGGAATTACCGTTAGTCCAAGCTCTTTTGCAAGATAAAAATTCGCCACCGTCTGCGCCTCAATCCCTTGCCCTGCATCTATCACTAAAACCGCTCCTTCGCATGCCGCTAAGGATTTTGATACTTCGTAGGTAAAATCAACATGCCCGGGGGTATCAATTAAATTAAGGATATATTCTTCGCCGTCTCGGGCCTGGTAAGATAATCGCACCATAGACGCTTTTATAGTGATACCTCTCTCTTTCTCCAAATCCATATCGTCAAGCAACTGGGTAGCTTTATGACGTCTATCAACCGCACCGGTCAACTCCAAGATTCTATCGGCCAAGGTTGACTTACCGTGGTCAATATGGGCAATAATACAAAAATTACGGATAGAACGCTTATTCATAGTAAAGTGCCGTCTTGTATATGTAAAAGGACCTTCTCTACCACTGCTTCTATGCTCATCGAGGTCGTATCAATAGAGATAGCATCATCAGCTTTTTTTAAAGGCGCGACTTCCCGCGTCGAATCAATGGTATCTCTGTTTTTTAGGTCAGCGGCGACATCTTCAAAGGTCACGGGGGTACCTATCAATTGCAACTCTTTCAGCCGGCGATTAACCCTCTCTTTAAAATCCGCATCAAGGTAAAATTTCTTTTTGGCATCAGGAAACACCACCGTCCCGATATCACGGCCGTCTAATACCACATTGCCCTTCTTTCCTAACTGACGCTGCAATTCCACCATCACTTCCCTGACTTCCTTGATCCTGGCGATATCAGAGACATACTTGGTTACCTGCGGTTGACGGATCTCTATACTGACATCTCTGCCATCAAGAAGAACACGCATGATCTCTTCGGGAGTATTCACCAGATTTATCGTACTGGTTTGTGCCAAGTCAATGATACCGTGCCTATCGTTAATCTTAAGCCCCTGCGCAAGGACTTTGACCGTCAGTGCGCGATACATAGCACCCGTATCTATGTAAAGAAAATCTAAGCACTTGGCCACCATTTTTGCGATAGTGCTTTTTCCTGCTCCTGCAGGGCCATCAATAGCAATAATCATAACGTAGGGAAATAAGTATTACGCGAGTTGAGAACGTTTTGCCTGCGCGATGGCCAAAAGGTTCTTGAGTCTTCTTTTATCGTGCCGGGCAACCGCGCGTTCGATACGCGAGAGTTCAACCTTAAAAGACCGTACCGCGCTCAAAAGATTTTTGCGATTACTCAAAAAAATGTCGGCCCATAACAGGCTATCTGATGCAGCCAGTCGCGTGGAATCTCGTAACCCTCCTGCCGCAAAACCAAAGAATCGTTCCGGGACACTGCGCATAAGGGAAAACGCAATCGCATGCGGAAGATGACTAACAAAAGATAGTATCCGGTCATGCGCGTGCGGAGTAAGCGTAATCGTCTTGGTACCCACCTGCTGCCAAAATTTTTCTACTTTCTTTAATGCGTTCGTATCGGTATTCCTGGTCTGTGTCAAGACACACACAGACCCTTTAAATAAATCTTTATCGGCATGCCGTATACTACTCTTCTCCGACCCCGCCAAAGGATGACTTCCCACAAAGAGAGAGAATACTTTTTCAAGACACACGGTAATCTCACACTTAGTACTTCCCACATCGGTAATAATGCAATCATCCAAGACAACTCGTCTTATTGAAGGAGCCAAATCCATAATCGTCTGCACCGGAGTAGCGAAGACAACCAAATCCGCGCCTTGAATGATCCCTATATCCTGCGCCCCCCGGTCAATGGCTTTTATCTTTTTGGCAAAGGCGATGTTCTTTGCCTGACGGCTTATTCCAATCACCTCACCGGCAATTCCGTTTTTCTTGATGGCCAACCCCAATGAACCGCCGATTAGTCCTGTCCCGATAATCGCAATTTTCTTAAACATTCTTTTCACCCTTACACTTCCCTTCCGACTGCCTGCGCGATGGCCTTAAGTTCTTGCACGAGAGCAGTAAAGTTCTCCGGGAGCAATGACTGCGCCCCGTCAGAACGTGCATCCTCCGGATGGCTGTGTACTTCAATAATCAATCCATCCGTGCCGCAGGCTACCGCCGCTTTGGAAAGCGGCGCGACTAATCCCCATTTTCCGGCGGCATGAGAAGGATCTACGACCACCGGCAGATGAGAAAGTTGTTTGACCGTCGGGATCATACTTACGTCCAACGTATTGCGCGTGGAATCCTCGAATGTCCTGATCCCACGTTCGCATAGTAATACATTAAAATTTCCTTCCGATAGAATATACTCCGCGGACATTAAAAGCTCCTTGACCGTCGAAGATAAACCTCTCTTCAACAAGACTGGTTTCTTCGTCATCCCTACCTCTTTTAAAAGATTAAAATTCTGCATATTACGCGCGCCGATCTGAAGAATATCGATATATTCGGCGACCAAGCCGACATCACGGGTATCCATAACTTC
>JAHISH010000109.1 GCA_018818365.1 Candidatus Omnitrophota bacterium
ATAAAAAAGTTATCCAAGAATGCGCCAAGAAACAAATAGAGGCAGGCGCTGACGCCATCGATATCAATTGCGGGCCCGCCTCAAAACAGCCACTAGATGATATCCAATGGCTGGTAAAGTCTATCCAAGAAGTAACTAATAAGCCGTTATCCCTGGATTCCAGCAAACCCCAGGTAATCGAATCGGGACTTAAAGTAATTACGAATCACGCAATCATCAATTCTACTACCGCCGACCCTGAGAAGCTGGAGGTACTAATTCCTTTGGCAAAAAACTATAAAGCCAAACTTATCGGCCTGACCATAAGCGCCAAAGGAATTCCGCAGAATAAAGATCAGCGCCTGGAATTAGCCGCGCAAATCGTTGCCACCTGTATCGATAAAGGATTTCCCGTCGAAGATTTATATCTTGATCCTATCGTACTCCCGGTCAATGTCGCCCAGTCACAGATGCGCGATATCCTGGAATCGATCCGCGAATTCAAGATTATCTCTGAACCGTCACCGAAGACCATTGTGGGGTTAAGCAACGTTTCACAAGGCACACTCGTACGCAGCCTGGTAAACCGCACTTTTTTAACCATGGCGGTGGCAGAGGGATTAGATGCCGCGATCCTTGACCCTCTGGATGCGGAACTTATTGATACACTAATCACCGCGGAACTAGTCTTGAACAAACAGATCTATTGCGATTCTTATTTACAGGCGTATAGAAGAAAATAACAGATGGCACGCGAGAGCATTTTCCGCACCATATTCCATGTGCACGGTTTTCGAGACAGCCTTAGGTTTGCGCTGCGGGGGGTAGTCTATCTTTTTTTCTACCATCGAAACATGCGCATCATCTTTTTGTTCGGGGTAGCGGCCTTCCTTGCGGGAATACTTTACCACTTAAAAGGTATTGAATTAGTAGCGCTTTGTATTACAATAACGCTTGTTCTTATGGCGGAAATATTTAATACGGCGGTAGAGCTGCTGATGAATATGCTCACCGAAAAGTACCACACGAAGATTCGCGTAATAAAAGACATCTCCGCAGGGATAGTGGTAATTACATCGTTAAATGCGATAGGCGTAGGGTTCATACTCTTTGCCAAGAGGATATTCGGATAAAAAAAGGAAGAAGCCATGAAAAGAATACTGATTGCAGACGATGAGCCGGATATGCAAGACTTGCTTAAACAACGTTTAGAATTCAATCACTATGAGGTAGTGGGAGCGTCAAACGGGGAAGAGGTCTTAAAGGCCTGTGAAGAGTCTGCGATTGATCTGGTGCTTTTGGATATTGCCATGCCGCGTTTAGACGGATACGAAACCTGTAAAAGATTAAAAAGCAATGAAAAGACAAAGGATATACCAGTGTTTTTTCTCACCGGCAAAGACCTTGCGCCTGATGGCATCATTGAGCGTTGTCAAGAGTTAGACGCCTGCGGCTATTTTCCCAAGCCGTACGATGTCAAAGAACTGTTGCGTAAGATTGCAGAAGTAATATAAAATCTTACTTACAGGTGTCGAGGACCTTGGTTCTTATATAAATATAGATTTGGCGGCGTAACTTAAGCCTGATAGAGTAGTCGGCTCATACTTACACGAGCAGACAACTTATGGAGTCAGAGACGACATAAGTTGTAGCGGAAGCTATCAGATATTAGCCCACGTCTGCGAGTGTAATCCTTGACACCGCAGGTGTCGAGGACCTTCGTTCTTATATAAATATAGATTTGGCGGCGTAACTCAGCCTGATAGAGTAGTCGGCTCATACCCGATTTGTCACTGGTTTAAATCCAGTCGCCGCCACCAAAATTCAAAAACCACACCCGTAATAATAACTATCCGCATGAATCAGGAAAAAAGAAGCCTTAAGAGATGGCAGGTGGATTGGCCTGTCAGGATAAGGTTAAAATTTAAAAATTCCATAAAAAATTATCAAGGAAAGATCAAAGATATTAATTTAAAGGGTTTTCAGTGCGAGCTGAACAAAGGTTTGCCTGAAAACAAGCAACTGAGGATTACGCTTTTTATGGAAAACAGTATTCCTCTGGAAATGAAGACCGTAATAAAATCGCAGAGTATATTACCCGACGGAACAAACATCTACAATCTCAATATTATCTGGATGAAAGACAGGGCAAAGGAGGCGCTTTTCCAATCAATAAGAGAAGCGCATTTTCCTGAACTAAAGAACGCCTGGTGGCAGGATGCGCGATAAGTTTAAGAAAACAATTAAGAAATACAGTCTGCTAAAGAAGGGGGATAAGGTTGTAATCGGGGTTTC
>JAHISH010000110.1 GCA_018818365.1 Candidatus Omnitrophota bacterium
AACAAGAACAGGTTCCTTGCAAACGCTGATTGGTATGCATGGAATGACCATCCGTGTACCGTATGTATAATGCATTTGCTCCTAGCCAATGCGGCGGCACACCTTCCCACGATGCCTGCCTTTGAACTATGGGTATGTACGACTTCTATCCCCTTCTTTTTTATGTAGAAAAAACACTCCACTATTGTCAATAAATCGAAAAGAGGATTGAGCGGACGAGTCAAAAAGCGCGAGGGTTTTACCGTCACCTCTTCCAAGCAAAGAGCTTCCTGCACCAGCAATCCGTCTCTGGCGGTAAATAAAAAAACCTCAAAACGCGTCTTCTCCAACGCGCGGATCAATGATAAGAGGTGCTTCTGCGCTCCCCCCAGGTCCAATTTCGTGATCACATAAAGAATTCTTATCTTCGCCATCATATAAAGTCACACGCGAAAGGCTGCACGCTTCAAATTACTCATTACCCGTTACCCGCTACTCGTTACTTCTCTTTTGTTATAACATCCGCAACGAGGGCAGACGGAAATGACTTCTTCTTTCGTATTGATATAGGTATACGTGCAGATGGAACAAAACCAGATGAACTTGGGATCAAGGGTGAGATCTTTGTCTTTCTGCTTTCGGTGAAAAAGCCACACGCACAAAATGGGGATAAGAAATAAGAGGATCCCGAGGGCAATCGCATTGGAAAAGTCGATACTGATCATATCGCCGTATGCCCCCTATCCTTACGCCGAGAGATCAATCCTCACGGTCTGCCATGTATCGCGGGTAAAGCGGGATTGCTGAATAAACAGATAATGTTTAATATACCGTGCGCTTAAAAGGTCGACTTCGAGACTTCCCGAGGATATCTTACGCTTGACTTCGATCATCGTCTTATCGTGAATAGCAGAGATCCTAAAGAAAAGCTCCACATGGGCAACTTGCCGGTCTTTGAAATAGAGCGGAAAACTATAGGGAAGAAGCGGATGAAAGACTAACGTGGCCTCCTTCCTTTTGAGCAGCACGACCGATGTTCCTTCGTCTTCGGGGATCGGAAGCTTTTCCTGGCGGTATCCTAAAGATACAAGCGGCTTCTGGCGAAGCATAAAAATACTTAAAAATTTTTCACGCACCTCTTCTTCTGACGACTTTCGCAAAATAAGAAGCTGGCCAGACGGCACTATCGACTCTTTCCTTGCGTGCCCTAAAGTCATCCCGGAAAGGATCTGCCCCCAGTTGGAGATTGCGGTTGTCTCCTTCAATGGGAGTTTATGACCGAAGGAAACGCTGAATATCCCAAAGAGTGCCAGATGGCTTGCACAAGAAATAACCAACGCATTCTTAATAAGTGAAGAAGAAAACATACGCCCCTTATTCCTGGTTAGTCGCGATATTAATCTGGCTTATTCCGGTTTCACGCGCCATATCCCAGATTTCCACTACCCTGCCTAATGAAGTCCTCTGATCCGCTTTGATCAAAACAGACTGCTTGCGCTTAGCAACCTGTCCGAATAAGAGTTTTAAATCCTTAAGGGTTACTACCTTTTCATTAAGATAGGTCACATTCTCAGCGGTAATCATAATCTCTATCTTCTCAAACTTCACTACCTCACTGGTGACCGCTTTAGGAAGATTAATTTTAATTCCCGGCTGCATAATAAAACTAGAGGTAAGCATAAAGAATATCAATAATTGAAAAATAATATCGATCAAAGGAGCGATATCGATCTGCTTTAAACCGTGCTCCAATTCCATCCGGCCTTTGAAACGCATAATTATCTCCTTAAATAGAATTATGGTACACTGACGCACTCTACTCAGTTAAAAAGTTCACTAATTCCGTCGATGCCTTCTCCATCTCAAGGATAAAGTTATTAATACGGCTTACCAGGTAGTTGTACGCAACAAAAGTCGGGATTGCGACAATAAGGCCGGCGACGGTTGTCAGCAATGCTTCCCAGATACCTCCCGCTAAATCTCCAGGAGAAACAGGATGGAAACTAGTGGCTTTCGCCTGAATGAGCTGAAAACAACGTACCATACCGGTAACCGTCCCTAAAAGTCCCAGAAGAGGAGACACATGGGCAATCGTCGCCAACGCAGTCAGGTTCTTTTCAATCCGGGGAATCTCATAGAGCGACGCATCCTCTATGGCCTCTACAATCTGCGGGCGCGGGCGGTCATATTTCAATATCCCGGCCTTCAAGATATTGGAGATCGGGCTATGGGTACTATCACATATCTGCAATGCCTCCTTCGTCTCATGACGCTTCAGTTTACTCATAATCTTGTTAAGAAACTCTTTGGTATCGATACTGACTTTATGAAAATACCAGAATTTCTCAAGAATTATTGATAAGGCAAAGATAGAACAAATCAAAATAGGCCACATTACCGGCCCCCCCGCCCAGAATACCTGCCCTAATGTCATTTTGTATAATTCCATGTGTGCGTATCCTCCTTTTCGATTAACGAAGTGGTAATTGTTTTTCGATCACATTGACCCGTTCTTGTGCAAACGCCGCTTCCGCTACTCCGTCGGAAATGATTCTCCGATAAATCGAGATTGCCTCTTTAAATTTCTCCTTGTCCTCATAAAGCTGAGCTACCCGCAAAAGCGCTTTCGTGGCAAGCTCTTTATTGTCGGAATAAAGATAGGTTACCTTCAAATACTCTTCGATAGCCTCATCGCTCTGACCTTGTGACTGAAGGGTCTGGGCTATCTTAAACTGCACACTTGCCATTTCTTTCACCGGGACCATATCCAGACTCTTACGATAAAGTGCCAATGCCTCTTGCAAATCACCCTTTTCCTCTAACACTTCGGCAATCTTGGGATAAATAATCCCCGACAGATGGGGATAGGCCTGGGCGAGCATGTGATATTCCGCGAGTGCCTCAGATAGTTTATTCTGCCTGGCATAAATATCCGCAATCGCAATCCCCGCCTGTGCCGCTAAATCAGAAGGGCCGCTCGCACCTACCTTCCTGAAGAAATCTATCGCTTCATTAAAAGAAGCTTCTTCCTGGTAACTTGACCCCAAGGCATAATACGCATCAGGGACAAGGTTGCTCGTCGGGAAATCCTGCACCAGCGAAGAAAAATAGCGTC
>JAHISH010000111.1 GCA_018818365.1 Candidatus Omnitrophota bacterium
ATACAGCTGACACTCAAAAGGCCGGATATCATAAATCTTACAGGCGTTATCTTCCATCACTAAAAACGGGCAGAGGAAATTCTCATGCCCCTGATGCGCTACCGGCCGTATCCGCCTTTCAAGAGAGATCATTACCGCAGGAAGTTCTTTATTATCTAAAAGATCCTGTATCTCTTCATCAAGAAGACACGGAGCCCAGACCGAATCCGCTTCCGCAAACCGGCAGCACCCCTGACACTTCAGACAAAATTCCTGAGGAACAAATTGGTTAAACCGTACCGCCCTTTTCTTCATGTATACTTTCGCCACCTCAAAAACCGCTCCCTTTTAGGATACAAAAAGGGTCTTCATTTCACTGTACTGCCCAATTTCACCTGACGCTGAGGGCTGATAATCGTTATCCCTATTTCATCGGAGGAAGCCAGAAGCATCCCTTGGCTCTCTACTCCCCGCAACATTGCAGGCTCAAGATTATCGACTACGACCACTTGTTTGCCGATTAGATCTTCCTTGGTATACGAAGCCTTAATCCCCGCAACTACCTGTTTTGTCCTCTCTCCCAAATCCAGAATAATCACATATAAGCGATCGGCATTGGGATGATCGTTAACCTCTTTGATTTCAGCAACTTTTAACTCTAGCTTCCGGAAATCTTCAATAGTAATCATACCCTCTCTCCTTCTTTCGCACCATAATAGCACGCCTACCTTAAAAACTCAATATGAAAAGGAACGTAGGAACTCTATAAATTATACGACAGGCTTTTTTGGGGTGGAACAGGCTGGACAACGTTGCATGGCAAGCGGCCTTTCTAAGCTGCTTGCGCGCAGTAACTCCTCATTTTGTAGAATTTCTTTTGTCTTCCCGTCAGCGGTTACTTGGCCGCAATGCAAGACAACGGTACGCTCACAGACATCCAAAGCCATATCCAGGTCATGGGTGGCAATGATCTTGGTATGTTGAAAGGTCTTCAGTAACTCAATCAACCGCCTTCTTGAGCGGGGATCAAGGCTGGAAGTAGGCTCATCCATTACCAGTATATCCGGAGACATGGCCAAGACCGTCGCAATGGCAACCGAACGCTTTTCTCCCTGAGACAGTTTATACGGAGGACGTTTTGTCAGGTGCGCTACTCCGACGGTCTCCAGTGCCTGGGTGACCGCGCGCAAGACCTCTTGTTTCTCTAAACCAAGATTCAACGGACCGAACGCCACGTCGTCAAATACCGTAGGCATGAACAACTGATCATCGGGATTCTGAAAGACCATTCCTACGCTGCGCCGGACCGCATTCAGATTCTTCGGGGTCAATAGATAATCGCCAATTCGCAGTGTGCCTCGAGATGCGGATAAATAACCGTTCAGATGCAGCAACAGCGTTGACTTTCCTGCGCCATTCTCTCCGACAAGCGCAACCGATTCTCCGTGAGAGATATGAAAAGATACCCCGCGCAATCCCACCGTACCATCCGGATAGGCGTAATGCAGATCAGCTGCTTCCACAATATGGTGGCTCATTGGAATAATCCCATAATTACGTCCCCTATCTTCAAGGAAACGTTAAAAAACCTTAACAGCACAAAAACAAAGAGCCACGCTGACGCAAAGACAACTTCTTGGCACCGAATCTTCGACGACCTGATGATGCGGATATGGCCGTCAAAACCTCGGCAGCACATCGCGCGGTAAATACGCTCTGCGCGGTCGAGCGTACGCAGCAAAAGATGCCCTGCCAACGAAATAAAATTCCTCAACCCCATTGCGGAGGCATTGAAGGCACGAAGGGACCGCGCCCGTACCATGCGTTCCGCTTCATCAGTCAAAACAAAAATATACCGATAAAAGAACAAAAGCTGGACGACAAAAGCCTTTGGCACGCCCAGTTGCAATAATGCCTCGCATACGCGGTTAAAGCCGGTCAAGGATACTAATATAAGCGCGGCAGTAACGGTTAATACGAAACGCAGGAGAATGGATAAAAAAGAGACCCATCCGCCGGGAATACCTATCGCGCCGATATGGAAAATGATTTCCCGGTCTACCAAGGGATTAAAGATCCCGACTAAGACGGCAAAGGGGCAAACAAGAAACGCTTTCTTCAGTAAATATTCCGCGGGAAGGCCCCCAATAGAAATCAAAGCCACCGGATAGATAAAAAACGGAATCAATACCGCAAGCGCATATTTGTCAAAAGAGACTACCGTAATGATGAATGCACACGTGGTGATTAATTTCGCTCGCGGGTCCAAATGATGCAAGGAACTGTCCCCGGCGGCCAAGGTATCCAAATACCCGATATCAAATGAATTTTTTCCGATATTGTTCATTATGGCACCTTCAGGATTGACCCTTACGGCGTCTAAGCCCTACCCCCATCAAAACCACCATAAAAAGAGTCAAGCTTCCTCCCACCAAACCGGAAACAGAAGTTCCCGGATCAACGGCAGGCCAAGGGGCCTTTGCGTCGGCGCCTGGCGTTTTCTCATCCTCACTTTTCTTAATACTATAATCCGGCAAGAATGCGGTCTTCTCTTGCACCTTTGCCAAAGCAACATGGAGGTTGTGTGGGGTTTCTAATTCTTCTTTCCCTGTTGTCCTGAATATCGCCCACTCCAATCCATCGGGATTGCTTGATGCGAACCAACTCAAAGTCCCTCCTGCAATCACCGCAGCAGCAAACAGTCCTACAAGGACTTTTTTCATGCTGACTTTGCCGATGGGAACCGCATTCCTGGAAGCACGTACTATCTCCGACCGCGCCTTCCAGACAAAGGTGACTACCGCGGCAGTAACTAGCCCTTCCACGATTCCGATGGCAAGGTGAATTGGCTGCATCAAAAGCACAAAAGTATGAAAGGGGAGTTCCGATATCCCGGAAAAAACCGTCTCAAGTACCACACTCAATGCCCCCAACTGCAATCCGACTATTGCGGAGATAACCGCCCCCACAAGAATCCTTCCTTGTGTAGATTTCTGACCGACAACTCTACGGTAGATTAACGGATACGCAACAAAACAGGAGAAAAAACCTAAGTTAAAAATGTTGCATCCTAAGGCAAGAAGGCCTCCGTCAGCGAAAAAGAGCGCCTGGACGATCAATACCGATGCCATAACCAAAAATGCCGCATAGGGGCCAAGCAAAATTGCCAGAATCATTCCTCCGCCTAAATGCCCGCTTGAGCCGGTTGCGGGGATAGTAAAATTAATCATCTGAGCTGCGAAAATAAAAGCTCCTAATACTCCCATAAGGGGAACCTTACGGTCATCCGCTTCAATACTGACCTTCTTCGCACTGTACGCGATAAGCCCCGCGGTAGCGGTCCACATCACGCCGCCTACCGCCGGTGAAATTAACGCATCCGCCATATGCATAGCAAAGACTCCTTTCCTTGAGCAGACGACTTACGCAACGATAGTTCCGTAAGTCGTAGACGAAGCCGTCTGCGAATTGATCCCCGCCGCTTTGCTTCGCAAAGCGAAGCAGCGGGGATAAGTTCGCGCACTTAAAAATCCACCTGCGCCCTTAATCCACCTACAAAGATGCCGTTTGTATCGTCGAAAACATCCCTGCCGAACGGATTAAAAATATACTGAAAATCTGGAGTAATGGCCAAATGATCGTTTACATAAATACGGTAATACGCTTCAAGATGGCTTTCGGTCTTTGCGCGCCTTCCGGGATCAGGGGCTAACAAACTGCCCGCCTTCTTATACTCATCCGAAGGAATAACCTGTCCTACGGCAAAGGCAAGTATATCTTTTTCTCTTCCCCACGGTTCTCCTTCAACCTGTACGCCCGCGCTCCATGACTGCGCTAAAGAAAAATTCCCTCCCCCTGTTGCCGCAATCTCTGGATTGTACACCCGAGGATTCTGCCAGCCCCAGCGGGTAAACAGTGTTACCGATTCTGTCACTTTCTGATCGAAGCTTACGCCAAAACCATAAGAATGTTCCTTGGTCTTGGTCTCATCATACCATTGTGTGTGATACGCATTATTGTGCCAACCATAGAAACGGTAGTGCCCGGGAAGGTCAAAGATATTGGGCGTAAAGGTTACTTGCCCGATGGTAAAAAGATTATCCCCTATTTTCTCCCAATCATTATCGCCGTCAAATACCCCATAGCCTACTTCAAGATGCTCCCAAGGTAGATATGCAAGACGCAAGCCCGCGCTATTGTCGGAAAATTCGATTACTGGAGAATTGCGAAAGATTCTTCCTAAGAACTGTGTTGTTTCATCATTTGCTATTTCGTTATTGTCAAAATACGCGGTCGGATCGAGTTTCCCGAAAACCAATGAGCTTTTATCGTTTGCAAAACGCTGCTCGTACCAAAATTCAGTCATACGCACGTTTTCATCATCATCCGCGTCGCGATTGACATTGGAATAAAGCGTTAAATTATCCTCTAACCCGCTTCCTTTACCAGTTTCAAGATGCAAGAATGCCTTCCCCGAGGATTCTTCAAACTCTTTAGCAATAGTAATGTCTGCGGAATAGGATGCGTCACTACGGGATCCCTTCTTTGGGACATCAACAGTAGCGTCATTTACGTTCTGGGTCCCCTGTACAATCATCGTAGCGCCCGCACCTATCGTGAGACCTTCAGTGATACTCATGGGAGCACCTTCCTGGCGGTGAAGAAGAGTATCAAAACGACTCAGTTTCGACTCGTACTCCTCGATTTTTTTACTCTGAGTGAGCATACATTTACTTTGTTCGTTAATACACTGGTCCTGTGCCGCAACCTGCTGCTCAAGTACATCTACGCGCGCTTCAAGCTTGCGCACCATCTCCTTGAGTCCCTCGTCCTCCGCCCGCGCAAAACCGCTCCATGCAAAACAAAATAATACCGCGATAGCCACTCTCTTCATTGCCGCATCCTCATTGCTACGTTTTCTACTTTCGTGCTACGAATGTGCAAAAAAATAATACCCCCTATGCCAGATTTCTCCCTGTGCTGGACATACTTAAGGTTCCGTGCTTAACCCCCTTAATCGAGCGCAAGGTATCCGCCAGCTCTTGCGCCTTCTTGGCATCTCCTTTGACGGCAATAATCTCCAGACAGTTATGGTGGTCAAGATGGATATGTTGGGTTGAGATAATTGCCTTTTGGTAATGATGCTGGATATCAGTAATCTTCTCAAGAAGCTCTCGTTTGTGGTGATCATAGATCAGGGTAATCGCTCCGGAAATCTCGCCGTCCCCCTGCCATTCTTGACGCACCAGGTCTTCGCGGATTAAATCGCGGATTGCCTCAGACCTATTGGTATAACGTT
Organism: Candidatus Omnitrophota bacterium; assembly: GCA_018818365.1. Lineage (GTDB taxonomy): Bacteria > Omnitrophota > Gorgyraeia > Gygaellales > Profunditerraquicolaceae > JAHISH01. Next base: position 5,279 of record JAHISH010000111.1, read on the forward strand.
TCCTATGCAGCAGGGAATCGAATTTCTTCAATAACTCCTCCTCCAGGGAAACGCCGAAACGGATAAGTTTTGCCATAGCAATCAAAGTATTACGATTTTTATTATTGTAGCACGAAAGAAAGAGGAGTCAAGACGTATTTATGAGGGGTATTTCTGCAAAAGCATATCTGCGGAAGCATTGGCAGCCTGCTCAAATCGCATAAATATCTTATCGTTGCCTATGTTAGACAGAACCTTCATTTTCTCAAGGAACTGCTGGGGCTTTCCGGGTAAACCAGCGATAAAAAGCGTTTTGCCTCGCGCCTTAAAAAGCTGGGCAAGTTCCTCCATGGCCATGGCCCCTGTCGTATCGATCTCAAAGACACGGTGCATTCTTAAAATCAATATCTGGAAATCCCCGTGTCTTTCCGCGGATCTTAAGAAATTGTTTGCTGCGCCAAAGAAAAGCGGACCATTGAGTTGAAAGACTAGCACCTTTTTCTTCAGCTCTCTACTTAACTTGCTTCGCCATGCGTCATCAGCAACCCATCCGCCCTCTATTTCATTAAGACTGATAACTTCAATGTTAAGTAAATCTCCCATCCTCTTTACAAATAGGATACATGCCAAAAGAAGTCCAATGCCTACGGCGACCATTAGATCTACCGTGACAGTCAAAATTAATACGGTCAGCATCACTACTGCATCAAAAAAAGGAATGCGGCGAAGACTGCCCAATCCTTTGTAATCAATAAT
>JAHISH010000112.1 GCA_018818365.1 Candidatus Omnitrophota bacterium
ACTTATAGGTGCGTGGCGTACTCGACTCCGTTACGAAAGATCTGTAATCCATCTCCTTCTTTGCTTCCCTGCATTGCGCGGAAGCGCGGATGCTGCATTGCATCCATATGCCGCTCAGGATGCGGCATCAATCCCAGTATCCTTCCGGTTGAATCACAGATACCGGCAATGTGCTCTTGGGAGCCATTGGGATTAGCCGGGTACGCGGAAAGTTCCCCCTGCGCATCACAATACTGAAAGACAATTTGGCGTTTCTTTTTCAACCGCGCCAATACCTTTCTATCCTTAGCGATAAACTTTCCTTCTCCGTGCGCAACCGGCAGATAAATTATCTCCGGCAGCCCCTTGGTCCATATGCATTTCTCTGGCGCTCTGGCGCTCTGGCGCTCTGGTGCCCGAAGATACACCCACCTATCCTCAAACTTCGCGGAATCATTAATTGCTAAGGTAGCCTCTTGCGTAAAAGAATCGTTGCCCGGCAGAAGGCCGGTCTTCACCAATATCTGAAACCCATTACAGATCCCGATAATTAATTTTCCGTCATCGATAAAACCACGTAAATCTTGGGCGAGCAGATTCTTTAATTCATTAGCCAAAATCTTTCCTGCGGCGATATCATCGCCGTACGAAAATCCTCCCGGAAGCGCGAATATCTGAAATTCAGAGAGACGACGCTCCTTGCCGATCAAGCGGTTAATATGCACCAATTCCGCATCGGCGCCGACGCGCGCAAATGCCGCGGCAGTCTCTTTATCGCAATTGGTCCCTGCGGTCCGCAGGATACAGACTTTAGGTCTTCTCATAGAATCTCTTTATCGCCGGTACGACATCCTTAGGCTTATCCACCACGGTAAAAATATCCAGATCCTGTTTGCTGATATTGCCTTCTTTTAAGACGGTTCTCTCCAACCAGTCGAGCATGCCCTTCCAGAACGCTTTCCCAAAGACTATCACCGGAAACTTACGGATCCTCTCAGTCTGAATAAGGTTCAATGCCTCGGTAAATTCATCGAGGGTGCCGTACCCTCCGGGCAAGATCACAAAAGCCTTGGCGTATTTGACGAACATCACCTTACGCACAAAGAAATACCGAAACTCCAAAAGAAGGTCGATGTAGGGATTAGGTTTTTGATCTGAAGGGATCTGGATATTCAGGCCTACTGAGTTACCGTTTGCTTTTTTCGTCCCTTTATTGACGGCTTCCATAAGTCCGGGGCCGCTGCCGGTGATTACCGCGTACCCATCCTTAGCCAGATACCCGGCGATCTCTTCGGCAAGACGATAATATTTTGTCCCGGGGCGGGTACGGCTGGAGCCAAAGACTGAAACTGCCTTCCCGAGTTTTGAAAGTTCCTCAAACCCTTCGACAAACTCCGACATAATCCTGAAAATCCGCCACGTATCTTCCTGCGTAATATCTACCTTCGGTCTCATGAATACCTCCTACCAGCGCAGTGGTTTCTGCCAATCCTCTTTTAGTATGGCAGTTTCACTTTCTATACAGACCTTATTATCTATACCGTAGACCGTGAAGCGCCCCGTATCGCTGACACACCCGATCAATCCCCACGGGATCTCTTTCAATAATGCCTCAAATGATTTTTGGTCCTTACGCGGCACCTCCACGATAAAACGGGAATTCGATTCGGAGAATAATATAAAATCGTTCCTTGCTTCATGCTGCATGCCGCAAGCTGCAGGCTTTTTAACTTGAAGCCTGGAGCTTGGAGCCTGAAGCCCTTCATTTTTTGCACGGTACGGCACTTCCGACAAGAACAGATCCATCCCCAGGTTTCCTGCGAAGGCCATCTCCGCGGCAGCGACTCCGATGCCGCCGTCGGAACAATCATGCATCGCCGTAACCAATCCATCTCCTGCTGCCTTATCTAATGCGCGAAAGATCGCTTTTGCCTGCGGGAAGTTCACAAGAGGAACACTATTCCCCAGCTTCCCGAATAAATCAAAGTAGTGTGAGCCACCCAGCTCTTCAAAGGTCTCTCCCACCACATAAATAAGATCACCGGGATTCTTTGCGTACATAGAAATAATACGCTGTACATCGTCAATCACCGCAATCGCCGAGATCAAGAGCGTGCCCGGGATTGCGATAGATTTGCCCTTGACGGTAAATTCATTATTCAAGCTATCCTTCCCCGAAATAAACGGAACTCCAAACGCCTTGGCCGCGTCATAACACCCGTAGGAGGCGCGGACCAGGCTTCCTAACCGGTCCGGTTTATCGGGATTGCCCCAACAAAAATTATCAAGGATCGCGACTCTTTCTAGCGACCCGCCCACCGCAACAATCTGGCGCAATGCTTCCTCGATGACCGACGCTGCCATCCAGTAAGGATCAATAAATCCGAAACGGAAGTTAATGCCACAAGAAATAATCAGCCCTTTTGAAGAATCAAAACGCGGTTTAACCACGCTGGCATCAGAAGGCCCGTCATTGACAACTCCCACCAGGGGCTTCAGGATCGACCCCCCTTGCACCTCATGGTCATATTGCCGGATGACCCACTCCTTAGAACAAATATCGTAATGCCCCAGAAGGCGTCGCAACGAAGGGGTCAAGTCACGGGGACATTTAAAACGGGGTTCTGGGTGCGTCTTGGCAATATAGACTGCCTTCTTCTCTGTCTTAGGAAGCCCTTCATGCAAAAATACCATATCAAGATCGCATACCGGGTTTCCCTGGTAGAGGAGTTTCAGGCGTTTGGTATCGGTGAAGATTCCGATCACCGTTGCCCCGACGTCTTCCGATGAAAAAACCGCAAGTAATTCTTCTATCTTCCCGGGAGGCACTGCCAAGACCATACGCTCCTGGGATTCCGAGATCCATATTTCGGTATACGAAAGCCCCTCATATTTAAGCGGGACTTTCTCCAAATATACCTGCGCGCCTAACTCCTGCCCCATCTCTCCTACCGCGCTTGAGAGACCTCCCGCGCCGCAATCGGTGATGGAGCTATAGAGATTTTTATCGCGCGCCTGGAGGATAGTATCGACCATTTTCTTTTCCTCGATGGGATTGCCGATCTGCACTGCCCCGCTTGAACGCACGTCGGATTCATGGGTCAATTCTCCGGAAGAAAATGTTGCGCCGTGGATCCCGTCCCTCCCGGTCTTTCCGCCGACCACCACGATCAAGTCATCGGTCTTGGCCTCTTTAAAAGATTTGTCTTTCGGCATAATACCGACGGTGCCGCAATAGACCAGCGGATTGCCGATAAAGTCATCGTGAAAAAGCACTGCCCCGTTTACCGTCGGAATACCCATCTTGTTCCCGTAATCACGCACTCCGGAGACCACCCCCTTCATCACGCGCTTAGGATGCAGCGTTCCGGCAGGTAATTTACTAAAAGGGTACTGCGGAGGGCCGAAACAAAACACATCGGTATTAAGGATAGGCTTTGCGCCCAGCCCCGTGCCTAACGGATCGCGTATAACTCCTCCGATGCCGGTATTGGCGCCGCCAAAGGGCTCTAACGCGGACGGATGATTATGGGTCTCAACTTTAAAACAGACATTGTAGTCTTTATCGAATTCGATCACCCCGGCATTATCCTTAAAGACCGAAACGCACCACGGCTTACTCAACTCTTTCGTCACCTTCATGATCGTTGACTTCAGAAGATTATCTATTTCCCTGGTGCGCGGGGGCGCGCAGGTACTGGTGCGCTCCGTGTAACGTATCTTGCCGCGAAATGTCTTATGCCCGCAATGTTCCGACCAGGTCTGGGCAATGGTCTCCAGTTCACAATCCGTAGGATTACACCCACGCTTCTTAAAATACCTCTGGATGGTGCGCAGCTCCTCCAGATTCAGAAAGAGTTGACCCTCTTTATTGATTCTTTTAAGTTGCGCCTCCGTTGCCTCTAAAAGCGCGATGGTCTTCAGATGAAATTGATACCTCCCTGCCCCGGAATCCGAAGCAAGTCCTGCTTTTTGAGTAACCGCATGTTGAATTAATTTATTATAGAGCAGCTTCTCGGCAATAATCTTGAAGGCATGGGGGCTGCATTTTCCGTGAAGGATATATTTCTTCGCGGTCTTCACCGAAGAGGCTCCTGCAATCCCCAAATCGCGGATACCTTTACGCGTCGATTCCTCTACCGGGTCCATGACCCCGGGGTTATACGCGATCTCAACGACTAATCTATCCTTTCTTCCTTTTGGTCTCTCATTCTTGGGATTAATGGTAAACCGCTGGGAGACCGGATCCGCCAATAACTCCTGGCAGATACGCGTTACCTGACGCTTCGAAAGGCTTCCTTCAAGCGTAAAAACCTGAATAAAGCGGACATCACTGATCCCGCGGATGCCAAGGTCAGCAATATCGTTCTTGATCCCGCTTCCGACGGCATCAAAGATTCCCGGCTTCTCTTCTATTTCAATTTTATACTGCATGGTGAAGCGTTAGGGGTTCATCAAAGGAGGGTGATACGACTTATGATAAACCGACCTTTCTAAAGATTTTACCGACGTTGCGCAGATAGTAGTTCAGATCGAAGAGGGCGTCTATTTCATTCTTCTTCAATACGGCAATAACCTCTCTATCCAAAAGGAGATTCTCTTTGAAATCCGTACCCGCCTTCCAGGTCTTCATGGCGTTACGCTGCACTACATCATACGCCTTGGCGCGGGCCAAGCCCTTCTTCATCAGCGCTAAGAGTACCCGCTGCGAAAAAATAAGGCCTCCCGTCTTGGCAAGATTGGCCAACATATTCTGGGGATAGACCTGAATCCCCTCAATAACTTGAATACACTTATGCAACATATAGTCGAGGGCAATGGTGGAATCGGGAAAAATGATGCGCTCTACCGAAGAATGACTTATATCGCGTTCATGCCAAAGGGCAACATTCTCCAGGGCTGCCATGGCGTTACTGCGTAACAGACGAGCCAAGCCGCAGATGCGCTCGCAGATCACGGGGTTGCGTTTATGCGGCATCGCCGAAGAGCCCTTTTGGCCTTTTCCGAAAGGCTCCTCTGCCTCTAAGACTTCTGTCTTCTGCAGATGTCTGATTTCGGTCGCGATCTTCTCCAGTGACGCGCCGATTACTGCTAACGTCGCCATATACTGGGCATATACATCCCGTTGGATAACCTGGGTAGAAATAGGAGCGGCACGAAGCCCTAACTTCTTACATACATACGCTTCAACCGCAGGTTCAATATTCGAATAGGTGCCGACGGCTCCCGAAAGCTTACCTACCGCTACTTCTTTTTGAGCCTGCTGCAGGCGCGCGATATTACGTGCGGCATCATCGTACCAAAGCGCAAGCTTTAAACCAAAGGTAGTCGGCTCCGCATGCACGCCGTGGGTGCGGCCCATACAGACCATCTCTTTATATTTCTTTGCCTTCTTGGCAAGAACGGCGCGTAGCTGCTGTAAATCTTCCAGGAGAATTTCAGATACTGCCTTAAGCTGCAATCCCAACGTCGTATCCAAGACATCTGATGAGGTAAGCCCCATATGGAAATACTGCGCATCAGAGCCCAGAAATTGGGCCACATAATTGACAAAGGCTACCACATCATGTTGTGTTTTTTCTTCGATTTTGTTGATCGCGGCAAGATTAATCCTTGCATTCTTACGTACCCTTGAGGGTGTTTGGCGGGGGACTTTTTTAAGTTGCGCCATGGCTTCTAAACTTAAGATCTCGATCTGAAGCATAGTGGCAAATTTAAATTCGTCACCCCATATGCGGGAAATCTTTGGCAGGCTGTAGCGCGGAATCATATACTCCTCCCCATGTTGAAAAAGACAACTGCGGTATACTCGCGCGGCTATAAACTGTTCCCTCTTAAGGATACGGATGAACACTCCGCCGCTTCAAGTATTACGCCCAAAGAACTCCGGGCTTTTAGCAAGGCAGGCTACATTATATCAGATTAACCGCTTTTCGCAATATTAAAATAGCGAAGAAACAAAAAAACCCCTGGCATAATGCCAGAGGCTTTTTAGAAAAAGGATCTTTCCCGAAAGAAAATCTATTTCTTTACCGAAAGCGCGATCGATAAGAGTAAAAGTACTGCCGCAAATCCGACCATGGCGCGGGATTCAAGCCCCATAATGGGTTTTACCGTCAAACGAGAAATAAGACCTACTATCAAGCTCAATGTCGCAACTCCGATGAGGGTATTGGGTAAATTCTTCATACGTCACC
>JAHISH010000113.1 GCA_018818365.1 Candidatus Omnitrophota bacterium
AAAGAAGAAAAATGGTTACGGTTGGTAAAAGTCGAAAAAGCGACCCCGAGAGAATGTAAAGAACCAAGTATCCCGTAGAACGCGTACAGAAAGCCGCTTGCGACTAAGACAAACGCGATGCGTTGGATCTTTACCGGAGAATCCGCAAGACGTATCACCGATAAAAAAATCGCTAAATACGCAAGCCACTGTAAGAGGGAGAAAATCGTTGCTTCCGGATAGATACTAAGAGAACCCACCCCCCGAAGATTGGTATACAAATGCGCATAGAGAGCGTGGGTCGAAGGAGAAAGGAATGCTAAGATTCTCTGAGGCAGGGGGAGTATCTGAAACAAAACCAATCCTAAGAATAGAAACAAATATCCTAAAGGAAGTTTCTTACTTGAGAATGATCTTTTTAGACCGCGCGTTAAGAAAAGAAAAAAGAACAAAAAGAAACTAACGCTTTCAATAACGAAAAGAGGCAATGGGGTGATACCGCCGAAGATTAAAGGAGAGAAAAAAATGAGGAAACACAACAACAAGAAACACAACCGGCTAAAGAAACGTTCAAAAGCGGTAGGTGCATATTCGTACATTAAAATCAGAGGATAATTTAACTGTTCGCACTTGGTTTTTCGGGAGGATTGCGCTTGCCCATAAATGCAGCAAATAATCCTTTCTTTACAGGCCCTGGCTTAGGGGCACTGGGGACCGGACTCTTGACTCCAGGTCCTGCAACCTGCGGAGTCGAACCAGGAGGAGTTTTCTTTACTTGCCGCTCTCTCTTCTCTCCCTCGCCATAGTTATAATAATGATAGTAATAGTACTTATCTTCTTTCTCCGGCTGTACATTATTGATGACTACGCCGATGATCTTACCTTTTGCTTCCAGAATCTTTGCCTTGGCCTGCTGTGCGGTATCGATCCTGGTCTTGCCTCCATGGACCAAAAGTACTACGCCATCAACGATATTCGCCAACAACAATGCGTCAGACGCAATCAAAACAGGAGGAGAATCCACAATCACCTTATCAAATCCGTCTTTTAGCTCATCAAAGAGTTGGCGCACTTTACTCGATGAAAGCAACTCGCTGGGATTAGGAGGGATATTCCCGGAGGCGACCACAGAAAGATTGGGAACACAGACTTGCTTAATTACCTCATCCAGATTTATATTCCCTGTCAGATAATTGCTCAAACCCGTCTTCTGTTCAATATTAAAATTCTTGTGCATCTTGGGCTTACGCATGTCAATATCCAGAAGGATTACTTTCTCGTTGAGCTGGCTAAAAATAATAGAAAGGCTGGAAGCGACAAAGGTCTTGCCTTCCTTCGGCACCGCGGAAGTAACTAAGATACTCTTTATGGGTTTATCTTCGGGAGAGGCAAATAAAATAGAGGTGCGTATGGCACGGCAAGACTCCGAAGTCTCGGACTTCGCATCGTTAAAACATAATAAGCTTTTATCTTTATCCGTGGCTGCCTCCACGCCGACACTGGGGATATACCCTAAGAACGGAAGGTTCAGATAAAGGCTGACATCATCCGCGGTCCTAATGGTTGCGTCTAAGTATTCCAGCAAGAATGCCAACCCTACCCCGCACAAAATCGAGAATAAAAGTGACATTAAAAGGACTTTTGCTTTCTGCGGCTTATAGGGAGATTTAGGTGGCTGCGCCGAGTCGATAATGCGGATATTGGAAACCTGTAATTTCTCCGTAACATCAGTCTCTTTGGCCCGCATCAAAATCGAGGTATACAATTGTTGGCTGGAATCGAGTTCTTTCTTAAGAAGATTATATTGCACTAATTTCTGGTTCAATTCCAAAACATTATCGGTCTCTTCTTCAATCTTCTTTTTAATATCCTCCGACTGTGCCTCTAAGGCGACCATCCTGGGGTGTTTCCCTTTATAGCGCTTCCTGGCTTCCGCAAGCTCTGCTTCTACCTTATTCTTGGTCTGCTTAAGGCTCTCCAGCACACTCTCAGTCTTCTTCTCGACATCAGGGATGGTAACAAACTTATTTTCCTGGATATAGGTGCTCAAAGCCTGTTCGGACTCTCGAAGTGTATTCTTTACCCCTGACAATTGTCCTTCAAGCCAGGCGGCGGCTTCCTTGGTGGCGTGGTTCCTGGTATCAATATCCTGCTGGATATAGGCCTTTGCCAATGCATTGGCAACCGCACTTGCCCGCAAGGCATCGGTATCTTCGACGTGTATTAAGACGATCTGGCTGCTCTTTACCGGGTCAATGCGGATCTGGTTATGTAATTTACCGACGGGGTCTTGTACATCCTGAAACTCGGCATCTTTTGCTAAACGCAACTCCCCAAAGATACGCTCGACCAAATTCCGAGAGCTCAAGATCTTATACTGAGTCTGGTAATACTCCTGGCTATGTGCCCAGTAATATGAAGGGGTAACCTCTTCGAATTTAGTCACCCTGGGAGTAGACCGTTCGATCATGATACTGGCAGTAGACCGATAAATAGGTTTCTTGGTAAACACGACAATCGCGGCGACCGCAGGGATAATCACTAAAAGCGTAATAATTAACCCCAGCCGCTTCTGTACCACCTTCAAATAATCATTAATCGTAACTTCTCGTACTTCTGGATTAGGGAGCATAGTCTTCTACAATTAGAAAAATGACTCGGGGACTACCACGGTATCCCCTGGTTCAAGGAGAATATTACGCGAACGATAACTCGTCCCCTTTAATAGTGTTCCGACGGGGATATGGATAACCCGTTTCCTGCCGTATTTAAGACGAATAACCCTGGTACTATTAGGAGCGGCAGTATCGGTAAATCCTCCTGCTTCGGCGATAATCTCAAGGATAGTAACCCCCTTACGCCAATTAAGGACACCGGGTTTATTCACCTGCCCCATCACAAAAATTTGTCCCGCAGGATCTACAATAATGGTATCGCTTCCTTTAACCTCTACATCCGCGGCTGCCTTATTGAGGATCTGTTCGACATTGACCTCAAAGCTCTCTTTCTTACCTTTGGTGACGCGATTGATCTTTACTTTTGTCGTATCCGCGGTATCAGTGAATCCTCCGGCCATCGCAATTGCCTGAGTGACAGTAAGGTTTCCTTTCATATCATACGAGCCGGGTTTAGCTACTTGGCCGAAAATAAAAACTTGCCCTACCGCATCCACAATAAGGGTATCGTTGCCCTTTATCTCCATATCGACAGCGGACTTATTGAGGATCTGCTCTACGTCAACCTCCATAGTATCTTTCTTTTCATCGGAGACACGCACCACCTTTACCCGTGTCGTATCAGCGACACTGGTAAACCCGCCTGCTAAGGCAATGGCCTGCGTAAGAGTAAGTGACCCCCGCATCTCATAAGACCCTGGTTTATTTACCTGTCCAAAAATCGATATATCTGCGTAATTCTTTACCAAAATAGTGACCTGAGGATTGACCAGGTAATCGCTTCCCAGCAACTCAATCATCTTCTTCTCAAATTGCTGGACCGTAAGGCCCGCCGCCTTAATCGTTCCTATAAGAGGATACGTGACCGTGCCGTCCGGAGCTACCTGTACTGTCTTGCTCAAATCCGGCTCTTCGTAG
>JAHISH010000114.1 GCA_018818365.1 Candidatus Omnitrophota bacterium
AACCTGCACCTGATTGATGCCGTCCAGTTTATATTCTACCGGATCCTCAACGGTCACGATATTCTTCTCCGGACCTTTTATCTCATGGAGCACCGCATAGAGTGTAGTAGATTTCCCGCTTCCCGTAGGGCCGGTAACAAAAATAAGGCCGTACGGGGAGCTAATGGCTTTACGTAGGTGTACCAACTGCTGCGGGATAAACCCCATCTTCTCCAATTCCAAAGAGATGCCGGCGCGGCTTAAGATCCTCAAACAGGCCTTCTCCCCATAAATAGTAGGAAGGATAGAGACACGGATATCAGTCGGTTTCTTATCGATAATCACCAGGATCGCACCGTCTTGCGGTAAGCGCTTCTCCGCAATGTCAAGCTTGGCGAGGATTTTGATACGCGAGATAATCGGCATATGCAGATGTTTTGCGGGGGGGGGAACCTGGCAAAGTTTTCCATCTATACGGTAGCGCAAGGAAATGTAATCTTTAAAAGGCTCAATGTGGATATCCGAAGCGCGCTCGTCAATTGCCTGGCGGATAATCAAATCCACCAGTTTCACCACCGGAGCTTCTTCGGCTCGGGCAACCAGCTTATCCAGACTTAACTCCTGGTCAAGGCTAGAATCTGCCTCCTCAGTTGATTCCTGTTTGAGTTCATAACTCTCCTCCACCGCCGATTTCAACATCTCCGTCTTACTGTAGAATCCGCCGATGGTCTTCTGAATATCCGTCCGGGTGGCAATCACCACATTTATTTCGCAGCCGGTCATGCGCTTGAGATTATCCACCACAAGCAGGTCCAAGGGGTCTGCTAACGCGACAGTAAGAGATCGAAGCGTCCTGGATAAAGGCAAGACGGAATTCTTGAGGGCAAACGCCTGCGGGACGAGCTGATCCAACTCTTGGTCGGCAGCGGGTTTGAGCATCCCGGTGCCGATTGAGAAAAAGGGGATCTTGAGCTGTTTGCCCAAGGCAGCCACCATCTGCTCCTCGGTAACCGTGCCTAATTTTACCAAGACTTCTCCCAAACGGCCGCCATCCTTCTTTTGGGCGCCTATAGCCTTCTCAAGCTGATCCTGCGTAATCAGCCCTTCTTCAATTAAAATCTCCCCTAATTTACGGTATTTCGTCATCTGACTATTATTCTTAAAGTAATAAAACCCCGCACTATCACATCCTGTGTGCTGGAGACAGTTGTATGAAACGTGCGGGGCTTATCTTTACAGAATAAAAAATTACCTAGGCTTTCTATCAAACTTATCTAGACTTGAACGGATTGCTAACTCGCGACTGACCAACGACGCAGTATTCTGTTCCCGTTCTGGTAAGACCATCTTCTTTGACTTAGCCGTAACTAATCGTACCGCTTTATCTTTCATAATGCGCGGGGTTATAAAGATAAGCAACCCCCTTTCATTTCCTTGAGACTTATTCTTATGCCTGAAGAATGAACCGACTAAAGGCATATCTCCCAGAAAAGGAACCTTGGTGATGGTTTCGGAAGACCTATTGCGTATCAGGCCTCCGATAATGATCGTCTCTCCGTCATTAACCCGTACGGTAGATTGAGTACCCCGTTCCTCAGGATCCCGGTAACTTGCGCTAAGGTTGCTAGTAGCTGCCTCGGTAACTTTGGGATGGACAAACAAAGTAATCACTCCCGTCTCTGCCACTACCTGCGGCGTTACCTTTAAGGAAACACCTGTTTCCGTGCGCTCAGGGTTCTGCGATTGGGCATTACCTTGCTCGTCATAGATGGTGACTGTACCGATGGCTTCGTTGGTAGAGATCTTAAGTTCCGCAGTCTCGTTGCTTAAAGTCAACAGGCGCGGCCGGGCAAGGTACCTGGTATCTGAAATGCTTTTAATGAAATCAAGCAGCACCCGGTAATTACCAAGGCCTAATGAGTTTGCCGAAATACTTCCAGGAGTATTCTCACCGAACGGATTCTCATCGGTACTAACCCACTTGCCTATTTTCCATGGGAACGCAGTATAGCGCGACCCGCCGGTCATGGTAAGCTGCACCACAGAAGGATAATCTGTAATATCGCCAAACTTTACTCCCATTCTTTCTAAGGTATTCTTATTGACATCGAGCATCTCCACTTCCAGCATCACCTGGGGTACCGCCACATCCAGCGCTTCAATAGTTTCGGCAATCGCCTTCATACGGCTGGGGAGATCAACCACGATGAGGCTATTGGTACGGCTATCCTCCAAGACCGAACCATGAGAAGAAATTAGTTTTTTGATCACGGCGGTAATGCCCTCGCCTCCTTCTGTGTCGTCACCTGAAGATTCTTCGTCAGAAGAACTACTGCTGCTGGAAGAACTTTCCGATGAGGAACTTTCACTTTCGCCTCCCTTTGAATCCTGCGCCTTCTTGAGCTTAGAAGTAGAAACCGAGGCATACTTCAAAGAGAAAACCCTAGTGACGGTCTCGACATCCGGAGTTCCCAGATCTTTTACCACGAAGATATTCGAATCTTGATCGAGGTCATAGGAGAGGCCATTCGCCCAGAAGATCTTCTCCATCGCTTTGCCTAAAGGCACTTTATCCATGTAGAGCGTAAGCGTTCTTTGCTGCACCGCATCTGAAGCGATGAAATTAAGCCCTGACTGGATAGAAAAGATCTTCAAGAGATCGCGAAGGCTGACATTCTGAAAATCAAGCGAGATGGCAGGCTCCACTTCCAGAAAAGCGAGTTCCGCCTGCGCGCTCAAGCGCGGAACCGAATAGTAAAAAAAGAAAATGAATAAAAACGTTCCGATAAGTATGGCCCTTCTCATTTTTCTGCCTCCTTGTTCTTTATTTGTTTTCGTATCATTCCGGTTGGAGAAAATACCTCGTAGAGCCTTCTTTTGAAAAATACTTCAATACTCTCTTCCGTAATTTCCTTGATCTTCGCGCCCGCGATCATATCGCCTTCTTTGACTATCTGATTGTTCACCACTGCCATAGGGGTAAGACCATCTCCCCACAATATGCCTTCCACGATTAACGTGGGCAATGCCGACGGTTCCGCGGACTCTTCCTCCGAAACCTGCCCCAGATCCTGCATGTCTGCCTGCGCCGCCTCTTCCAGAAGAGTTGTCTCAAAGACAGAGAGAAACGGGTCGCGCGATTCCTGCGCGGTAAAAGGGAGTACCTTGATCAACCCTTCTAGCATCTTATATTTCTGCGCAGCCGCATCATCCTCTGCATATAGTGTCCCCACAAAAAGTCCGCAGAAAAAAATCAAGGTGACGGTTATCGCTTTAAAATGAGTGATCATTCTTTTTTTCATTGCCGTTATTCGAGAATAGCTACTTTATTCACCTGAATTGCTATCTTAATTGCTTTACGCAAAGATTCGCCCTCTTGCTCTTGCAGCATTGTGTCCGATGACTCTTTCTCGAAAGAGACACTCTCAACGGTATAGATATTCTTGTCGCTTTCTAAATTACTGATGAAATTCCCTATACCCTGATAGTCTAAAGCGGTCATATGAAGCACAAAAGGAATCTTTACGCAATCGCCGGACTTGCGCTCCTCTTCGGGTTTAATGGAGTTAATACGCACGCCGCACTTCATGGCCATCGCGGAAAGGCTGTTGATTAAATCACTGGTTTCCGGCTTTGCCAGGAACTTACTGAATTCCCCTAACTGCCTATCGTACTGCTCCAATTCTTCACAGACCTCGTTTTTCCTTACCTCATCTACCTTCTGACGGTTAAGGGAGTCAATCTCACTGTTCTGCTGCTGCAATAAATTCCACCCCACGACCAGAGCCAGCAAAAGTATCGCCGCATTGGGGATCTTATTCTTATGTTTTATAAACAGTTCCGTGACATCTATGGGATTGCTCATTGCATCCTGCCTTTTTTACGGGAACTCTTACAAGAAAGAGTAAAGACGGTTGTGCCCATCTTGGATTCATTTCTGCCGGATGAACGATCAATGGAACCGATATTTATCTCCTTGAACATCGCGCTAAAAAGGGCGGCTTCCTTAAGCCGCGTGACAAACTCATTAACGGCAGCCATCTCGAGGTTACCGTCTTTTAGATACGCCGCACCCTTAAGGATAAGCTCTAAATTATCCTCTCTATTCCTTGTCGTATCTTCCTCTGCAGGCTGAGAGCTCCCGGCAGATTCCCTCTGGAACGAAAAATTAGTAAGCCAGACGCCTTCTGGCAGTACACGCGGAATAATATTAAGGACCTCGGTAAGGCGCGACTCGTTTACTATTACCTTTTCCAAAGCCTTCAATTTACGCTTGTATTCTTCGACAGAAGCGGTCAACTCTTCATACGTTGAATCAGGATTGACACCCTTGACCTCTAAACGGGAACTCTTCAGTGACGTAACCTCCTGCTCAATCGGCTGCAACCGCACAAAGCGTAATCCGTAGATACCGGCACAAAGGACCACTGCCGGCAGAAGTACGCGTGGATCAAGCTTAAAACCTTTAAAGAGGGTAGCGACATCTATCTGCGTTGTTTTTCCCTTAACCGTGGACTTTAACCTTTCCCGTTCATGGGCAATCATCAGGTCAACTTTCACCCCGGTCTTCACTGCCTTATTAAGAGAGATGCTGTAACTCTTCAGCAGACCGGAAGAGAAAACGATATTTTTGCCGAGCAGTTTTGACATATCCACGCCCTGGGCAAGAATACCAATCTCTTTCATGAATGTCTCTAACTCCTGTTGTAGTTCAGGAGTACAGCACAGAAATACCTTTTGCACTGCTTTAGTAGGAAACATCCTATTATAATAATCTAAAGAAATGCGGATCTCTGTTTTGAGTTTTTCGGTCAAAAGCCCGGAATCAGCTTCGTCATCTTCCTCAAAACTGGCAGGGGCTTTACTAAGCGTAATATCGCGGCTAAAGAGGGGGTAACCGTTCTCTGAGACGACAAAGTTGATCTCATCACCCCCGCTTTTGTCCGCAATCAGCATACCGAAGACCCCTTTTTGAGGGGTTCCGATCATCTTCATGCTCCTTAAGGCACTAAACCCACAATACTCAATACTCTTAACTTCAACTTTTAGTTGCTCAAAAATAGAAAGATAGCGCAATAGCACATTTCTTTTCATCCCCATAAAGAGCACTTGGTTACTACGGCCAGAAGGATCTTTTGCTACCTGAAAGTCGCAGACCAAGTCTTCGATCTTAAAAGGGATATATTTCTTAACCTCGTAGAATACCGCATTGGATATTTCAGCCGCAGGGACAAGTGGTATTTCAAAAGTACGAATAAGCAAGTCGCTTCCGGAAAGGCATATTACCGCTTCTTTGGCTTCAAGCTTATGCTTACGCAGTTCCCCTTGGATAAGAGCCACCAATTCAATAAGCTTCTGTTCAACAGTGACTTTATCTTCTAATGACGGCTCTTGACTAGCTGATTGGGGGATATGAAGGTTGGATACCAAATTCTTGCCGTTGACTGCGGTGATATCAATAGAATTCGGGCCGAAATAAAATCCTATTTCATTCATTGCTTAACTCCGGATTTGGTATCATGAGAAAAACGCCTTTTGCTCTTAAGCCAGGTATCAACCTCTTTACGGTCAAAACGCCAGACTCCGCCAACTTTGATACCGGAAATTTTTCCCATATGCAGCCAATTATAGATCGTTTGCTTACGCAATTTCAAATAATCAGCCAACTCATCTATATCTATCAGTTTTGCCATGTTTCTCATACTCATCTACCTTTGTTACCCTTTTCTAACATCGCTGTCAATTAAAACATAACATCATTACTCTGTCAAGTGTTTTTTAGGTTATTTTTACTCCCGCTTACTTATACATGTTTTAGCCGACGGAAACGAGAACAATCTAGCTAATGCAAATCTATAAGATTCTTACTTTCTCTACCGTAAACTTACTTATATGCTTGTTTTGTCTGATGGATTAAATAAGAGATTTGAGGCTTCTTTAGCAGGAAGAGTTACGTTGCGCAGTTAATACACGGACCACCATGATAAGGACAAGTGATGCAAGGACGGGCATCATATGCCCTAAGACAAGCCTCATCGTCTGGGTGACAATACCACTCGGTGGGTGTTGGCTCTGGAGGTGGTTCTTCTGGAGGTGGTTCTTCTGGAGGCGGCGGAAGACTTCCACATGGATTTATTGGTGGCGCAGAATCAAAAGAATATACGGCTTTCGCACTCACGCAGGCATTTACGCCAGCCGGAGGAGAACACGTGCCACTTCCGGCAGCAGCAATAGTAACCTCTACATAATGTATTCCCGGGGGTAAATCCGGCTCTGTAATATGCCCGCCGCTTTTGCAGAGGTATTTGGTAGCTGGTGCCTCCCAACTCCCCAACCGTAGCTTTTCAAGCGTATAATTAATTGCTGCCTGCGTAGCGTATTGCGACTGGATACGGCTGACCTGGTGATGCGTTAAGCGCGATTGGCTATTCATCATGCCGAGGATAACGTTTATAAGTGCCGTGATCACGATAATAGTCGCAATGACAATAACTAAAACGACCCCTCTTGAACTCTCTTTAGGCATCTTTCCTCAGGCTTATGGTGTACTCATCATTGTGCTGCTGCAACAGGACATGCCCTTCCCTGGCCAGCCACCCCAGGCTCATCAGGACATTCTCCCGCGGACGGCCCAACCCCTTGAGCAAAACCGAAAGCGTTACATCTCCGTACTGATCAAGATAGTGCCAAATCTCCCCTGCGACAATACCTATCTCGGTGATCATTTGATGGTACCTCCGTGGTTAAAATATTCTTCCATTGCGTATTGATGATATTATATGTATAAAATTTTTAAAGGTCAAATGTTTTTTCTATTCAAGACGTTTCTTTTACGCATCGAAGAGCGGCTATATATAGGTAAACCGCTTACGATAAAATA
>JAHISH010000115.1 GCA_018818365.1 Candidatus Omnitrophota bacterium
AGGGACTCTCTTTAATTCTCATGCGCGAAAAACAGACGATCGCTCATCGTCTCGAGAAGATTAAGCCCTCCGCGACTTTGGCGGTTACTTCCAAAGCGAAAAAATTAAAATCAGAAGGAAAAGACGTAGTAAATTTTGCCGCGGGTGAACCAGATTTTGACACTCCTGAGTTCATTAAGAACGCTGCCTGCCGCGCAATAGCTGAAGGTTTTACTAAATATACTCCCTCCACCGGCACTGCTGAGCTCAAAGAACTAATCGCTTCGAAACTCAAACATGATAACGGATTAGAGTATTCAAAAGAGCAGATAGTTGTTTCCTGCGGGGCAAAACATAGTATTTTTAATACGTTATTCTCATTAGTTAATCCCGCAGATGAAGTCTTAGTACCCCTGCCGTACTGGGTAAGTTATCCAGAGATGATCAGTCTCTGCGAAGGAGTACCCCAATTTATAACTACCTCTGCGAAGAACAATTTTAAATTCACCCCTGAAGAGCTAACGAAACATATAAACCATAAAACCAAGTTATTAATTCTTAATAGCCCGGCGAATCCAACCGGAAGCGTGTATAGCGAAAAGGAACTAAAAGAGATTGCAGATATCTGCGTACAGAACGATATTTTTGTCTTAAGTGATGAAATTTACGAGAAACTTATTTACGATAACCACAGGCATGTTTCAATCGCTTCCTTCAATAAAAATATATACTCGCGTACGATAACCGTGAACGGATTATCAAAAAGCTATTCTATGACCGGCTGGCGGATCGGGTATCTGGGCGCTTCGCCTGAAATCGCCGGAGCAATCTCCAAAATACAAGATCACTCCACCTCTAATCCAGCCTCGATAAGTCAGAAGGCGGCCGTCGCGGCATTGCAGGATAATTCTAGTTTCTCTGAAGATATCCGCTTGGAATTCCAAAAGCGGCGTGACTATTGCATCTTAAGGCTTAAGGGAATGAAAAAGATCGGGTATGTAAAACCCTCGGGAGCGTTTTATATCTTCTGTGATATTGCAAAAACAGGAATCGATTCGGTTACTTTTGCAAGCAGGCTTCTTGACGAAGTATTAGTCAGCCTTATTCCCGGTGAAGGGTTTGGCGTAGATGAATTCGTGCGCATTAGTTTCGCGACCTGCCTCCCGCAGCTTGAAAAAGGGATGAATAGAATAGAAGAATGGCTTAAAAAACTATAATGGGTAAAACGATTGGTGAAAAGATTCTCAGCCGCCATGCGGGAAGAAACCTTAACGCAGGTGACTTCGCCATCTGCAAGATTGATTTTGCTTTTGGACAGGATGGGACGTCTTCGATCATTATCGACCGTATCCGTGAATTAGGAATTAAGAAACTCAAAGCTGGATTCTGCATGGTGATCGATCATAGCGCTCCATCACCCAATGAAGGAGTCTCTCGGGTACACCAAAAGATGCGCGTATTTGCAGAGGAGTTTAAGACGGATCTCTTTGACATCGGATGTGGCGTATGTCATCAAGTTATCCCGGAATCGGGAAGAATCCTACCCGGAGATCTTGTGCTAGGAGCCGATTCCCATACCTGTACCTATGGGGCATTGGGAGCTTTCGCGACGGGAGTTGGGTCTACTGATCTGGCAATAGCCCTGGCTACGGGCAAAAGCTGGTTCAAGGTCCCGGAGACTTTTAAGATTATCGTAACCGGCAAAATCCCCAAAGGGACTTTTGCAAAGGATATTATCCTTTATATCATACGAAAACTCGGAGCTGACGGAGCAACGTATAAAGCAATTGAGTTTGAGGGTCCGGCAATCAAAGCCTTGACCATTGACGCTCGTATGACCATAACCAATATGGTGGTCGAAATGGGTGCAAAAGCCGGGTTTATGCCGCAGGATAATAAAACCATTGCTTGGTTACGCAGATGCACCAAAGACAAGAAGAAAATTATTCCCGTCTCGGCGGATAAAGACGCGGTCTATGAAAGAGTGCTGACGTTTGACATATCGAGATTACCTCCGCAGGTAGCAATTCCTCATGCGGTTGATACTTCAGTTGCCGCAGGTACTCTCAGAAAAATAAAGATACAGGAAGCATTCTTGGGGACCTGTACGAATGGACGAATTGAAGACTTGAAGGTTGCCGCACAAATCCTTCAATCCAGAAGGATCGCTTCGGGAGTACGCATGATTATTGCTCCCAGCTCGCGAGAGGTATACCTGGAAGCAATCGCAGGAGGGATTGTCGATATTTTTGTAAAAGCGGGTGCCGTCATTGTTGCCCCCGGGTGTGGTCCGTGCGTCGGCACGCATAACGGAGTCCCCAGCGATAAAGAAACTGTTATTTCTACCGCCAACCGCAATTTTAAAGGAAGAATGGGGAATCCTGAGGCATATATTTATCTGGGGTCGCCGGCGACCGTTGCCGCCTCAGCGGTCACAGGACATATTACCGATCCGCGTCATTTCTTATGAAGCTTTTTGAGACTAAAGTCAGAGTTCTCTCGAGAATGATTTTTACTTGCTAGGGAGGCTAAAATGGAAATAAGGGAATTATTAGTATTATGTATTGAGAAAAAAGCTTCTGATTTACACATCACAGAGAATGAACCCCCCATTCTGCGCATTGACGGTAAACTTACCCGTACGGATTTACCTGTCTTGAATAAACAAGACTTAAAGAGAATGATCTATGGGGTACTTACTAATCCGCAAAAGGAGTGTTTCGAGCGCCAACTAGAATTGGACTTTTCTTTGGCGCTGCCCGGTTTAGATCGCTACCGTGTGAACATCCACATGCAGAAAGGCGCTGTTGAAGCGGCCTTCCGTCGTGTTCCCTTGGAAATTCCTACGATCGATCAATTAGGGATGCCTCCCATTGCCATAGACTTAGCCAGAAAGCCTAATGGGTTAGTCCTCGTAACCGGTGCCACGGGAATGGGCAAGACCACTACCTTAGCTGCGATGATCAATCTAATCAACTCTGAACGTGAGAGTTTGATCGTCTGTATCGAGGACCCCATAGAGTTTATATTCAGCAATAAAAAATCGGTCATTAAACAACGGGAAGTATATTCCGATACGCATTCCTTTGCAGAATCACTGCGGCATGCATTGCGCCAAGATCCCAACGTGATTGTGGTGGGGGAAATGCGCGATTTAGAAACTATTTCTACGGCACTGACTGCCGCCGAGACTGGCCACTTGGTATTGGCGACCCTGCATACGCCGGATGCGCCTCAGACTATTACTCGTATCATCGATGTCTTTCCGCCACATCAGCAACAACAAATCAAATTACAGCTCGCTGATTGTTTGCAAGGAGTCGTCTCTCAACTTCTTTTGCCACGAGCAGGAGGAAAAGGAAGGGTCTTGGCGACTGAGATCATGATTGCCACTCCCGGGATCCGAAATTTGATTCGCGAACAGGAATTTGAGCAAATACTTACGCTTATGCAGACAGGAAGCCAACACGGCATGAAGACCATGGATAAATCATTAAAAGAATTAATACAACAAGGCATCATTACCCTAGACACCGCGTTAGGAAAAGTAAAACACCCTGA
>JAHISH010000116.1 GCA_018818365.1 Candidatus Omnitrophota bacterium
AAGGGATATTGGAGCAAATGGATATTCCTTATACCGGCTCGGAAGTCTTAGCCAGCCGTTTGGCAATGGATAAGATCGCCTCCCGGCAAATTTTCGAGTCGGCAGGGCTGCTCGTTCCGCGCTATCGCGTGATTAATAAAAGCAGTTACCGTAATGGATGGATGGACAGGTTCGATTTTGATTTTCCTTTAGTAGTAAAACCTGCCGCACACGGATCCAGTATCGGCCTTTCTCTTCCCGCAGGCCGTTCTGCGCTGCAAGGCTCCCTTAAAAACGCGTTCTGTTTCGATGAGAGGGTTCTGGTTGAAGAGTACGTAAAGGGCAGGGAGATGACCGTAGGGATACTCGCGCATAATGCCTTGCCCGTTATCGAGATCATTCCGAAGAAGATTTTTTTTGACTATCAAGCAAAATATCAACCTGGATTTACTGAGTATATTGTGCCCGCACGAATTCCTTCGCGGATTGCGCATGCGCTGCAACAGGCAGCTTTCCATGCGCATACTCTTCTGGGATGCCAGGGGTGCTCTCGGGTGGATATGATCCTTGACCAGGATAACCGGCCGGTGATCCTAGAGGTTAACACTATCCCTGGGATGACATCCACCAGTTTATTGCCCAAAGCCGCACGCGCACAAGGGGTAGATTTTCCTTCGCTGTGTGTCAGGCTTCTTGAACTAGCCTATGAAAAGAAAAAATCTTTTTCTGCTTTTTAAAATCCTTATTTTGTGTGTGGCACTTGCGGTGCCGTTAGGGCTTGGATACTGGGTTATAAGGAATAATTTTCTCACGTCCGATTTTTTCCGCATACGCGAAGTTATTATTAAAGAGGTAAATGCGTCCCCGACGGGAAGTGCGGCGTTGTTTGTTCTGCCGCAGTCTGGCGGTACCATTGATCTGTCGTATCTTAAAGGAGAAAATATCTTTACTGTTGACTTGCGGCGCCAGTCACGGTATATACTAGATTCCTATCCGGCATACCGCAAGGTGCATATCGTGAAGGTATTCCCGCGCCGTCTCTTTGTGCTCTTTATCCGAAGAGTCCCGGCAGCCGCGGTAAAACTGTATAAGATGTTCTTTGTGGATGAGGAAGCGGTCTTTTTTGATTCTCCTGATCACCTCGGGGAGATGGGGGTTACGGTGATCGAAGGATTAGAAACAAGGATCTTTGGGCCTAAGACCGGAATGAAATATGATTCACCGGAGCTCTTGACATCCTTAGAGATTATCAAGAGTTCCCAGCGTTATGGGATTGCACGGGTCTATCCGCTTACCAGGCTCGTGGTCGAAAGCCCTTCGGAAATAAGATTCTTTCTGAAGCTGCCGCCGCGCAGAATTGCTGTTTCTTTCGGGAAGGATGTCGAAAAGACAGAGTCCCTTGAGGTGAAGATTAGCAATGAAGAGGTCCCGCGCAAGATGGAGATTCTTTCTAAAATACTGTACCAGGAACATGAGAGCTTGGCGCGCATTATTTACATTGATTTGCGTTTTAATGAACCGGTCTTAAAGCTATCCGATGATACGGCTAAACAATAATTATTTCTGTGCGTTAGATATCGGCTCCAGTAAGATCGCGGCGGCGGTGGCGCATGGTAAGAAGGGGCGCCTTGAGAGTATTTTTATGGAGAGCGTTCCTTCCCGAGGCATCAGAGGCGGCGTCATTGTGGATGCGATTGAATTAGTTTCTGCGATTACCGCACTCATGAAGAGCCTTAAATCAAAATCGGGGATCCCGATTAGAGTTATCTCTACGAATATCTCCGGGCAGGATATTACGACGAAACGTAGTCGCGCGATCATCCCTTTGACAGAACGCGGCAATAAGGTTATCACGCGTTCTGATATCCATAGGGTAAACGAGCAGGCGCGTATCTTAGGATCAAGCCTTGATGAAGAGATTATCCATATGTATCCGGTTAATTATACCATCGATGCCAAGGCGCACGTGCAGAACCCTTTAGGGTTGTATAGCCATCGTCTGGAGGTAGACCTTTTGCTTATCTGCGGAAAGTTGTCTTCAATACAGACTTTGAACCGGGTTATCCATCAATCGGGGTACGAGGTGCAGGATCTCTTCTTCTCCGGCATCGCTACCAAAGCCGTCATCGGTGATAATCGTTATGCGAAAAAAGCTGGCTTTACGGAATATGAGGAAGAGATTAGGCAGATATCGGTCCTCTGTGATGTGGGCAGCGATATTACGGAAGTGGTATTCTTTGAGGGCAGCCGCATTAGAGAGATTGAGATCGTATCGATGGGGGGTAATGATGTTACCCGGGCTTTGGCGGAGGCATTTAAGGTCCCTTTTGAGCTTGCGGAGGAGATCAAAAGATCGCATGGAATGATTGTGGATAGTGCGCATATACCCGAAGATAAA
>JAHISH010000117.1 GCA_018818365.1 Candidatus Omnitrophota bacterium
AAATGACCGTATCGGTAGAAAATTTCTCCTGAGAATCGGAGATTACCGATTTTACCCTTCCCTTCTCGGTCTCGATCAGTACCGCCTGCGCATTGTACCGGATATCAGAGCCGTTCTCTTTTATCTTCTCTGCGACAGCCTCCCAGAGGCGGCTGAATCCTCCCTGCACATAGGCGGTCGGCGAAGACAAGTACCCCTTGAATACCAAAAGAAAATAGAGCGCAGAGAGTCTCTTGGGCGGCAATCCTAAAAACCTCCACAGGTCGGCAATAATCGAGCGTGCTTTCTGGTCGCGGATAGAGCGCCTGATGAACTCATCGGCCGTCGCGCATGAAGCCTGCCACAATTGAGGGTAGATAAAAGGAGCCCCTACCGCACGTAGCCATAGAGAAAACGAAGAATCGGAGAAGGACTCAAATTGCCTATAAAATGCTTCCAGGGATCTATTAAAGGCATCAATGCGCGTTTTCTCATGCGGGAAGGATGAAACGAGCTGCTTCAAAAAGTTCTTCAGATTAAAATCAAGGAGAAGGTTGTGCCCGGGATAGATCAGGCGCATGAAACTGGATAGTTCTATAAAGTTGATCTTGGAGCTTACCCCGGACTCATCAAGAAAATTGCGTATCTCTCCTTCTACTCCAAGATTATCCACGCAGTGCAGGGACGACTCAAAACAAAACCCCTTACGCACAAAGGTAGTAGCCAATCCTCCCGGGACAGACTGTTTTTCAAGAAGGAGGACTTTCTTTCCCCGCGAAGAAAGTTTTAGCGCGGCGAATAATCCGGCGCTTCCCGCTCCGATAATAACGGCATCGTATTTCATCTGATATTCCTAAAGCCCTTGAAAAAAAGTGGCCATTTCCTGGGCAACCTTATCTTTTTCTTTATCGATCGTGATCATATGATAGCTGTCTTCGAGAATAACCAACTCCTTCTTCTCTGAGCCTATCCGGGTATAGACATAGCGGGCATTTTTGAGGCTGGTCATATCATCTTCCCGGGCATGAAAGATAATCACCGGTGCCTTTACCCCAGGCATCTCCTTGGTGACTACCTTGGTAAAGAGCCGGTGCTGATAAAGGCAGCTCATCGGAAAGAACGGGCTGCCAAAAAGCAGTGATTTCTTATCAAACTCGCGCGCGCGCGCAGCCGTGTAGAAACGCTCGATGTCTTTTCTTAATTTCTCGTCTTTGAGGCCGTAGGGTGAGCTCTCGCGAATAAGCATGGTATTCCGGATAAAAGGAATATGCCATAACAACGGCATGAGGATACTCTTCTTAGGCACCGCCCAACCGTCGTAAAAAAAGGTCGGAGCCAACGCGCCTATTCCTTTAACCTTCTCAGGGAATACATGAGCCAGGTGTATTGCCATTAATGCGCCCATAGAGAGCCCTGCGGTAAAGACCGTCGTGTAGTCGCGGGTAAGTCTCTCTAAATCCTTTACGCACGCCTCCGTGATCTCCTGCCAAGTTACTTTCTTCAGTTCCTGGAGTGTCGTGCAATGGCGCGGCAGGACATTGCAGAGCACGGTAAAGCCTGCCTTGTGTAGGGCGCGTCCTAGATAATGCATCTCGGTAGGAGTGCCGGTAATTCCGTGGATGAGCAAGACCGCCTTATTACCGCCCTGATAAAAGAAATTGTACTTGTGGGGATTGTTCTCCATGTCGGTTATCTAATTATACTCGAATCGCGAAGGAAAGTAAATTACGAATTGCTAGATTTGCTAGATCACGTTGCGGAATTTTAAGAAGCTTGTGCGGTTTGATGAAGCGTGCATTAGAAAATTTTTGGCATTTTGCTCTGGTAAGGCGTCTGCGAGGAGTTACATCGAACGAAAGAGAGCTTATTCTGCGTAAGTCTTATAGCGAAAGCGAGAGGTAAACCGAAGCAGACGGCAAAAATTTTCAGCACGCGGAAGCAAAACGAACAAGCAAAATTCAAGGCTAATTCTATCAAAATAGGTTTTTTGAATTCAAAACTTGCGCAGGACCAGGCAGGCGTTATTGCCGCCAAAGGCTGAGGAATTATTGAGGGCCACCGTCACCTCTGCGCGGCGAGAAGCATTCGGCACGCAATCGATATCGCAGTCCGGATCAGGGGTTTCGAAGTTTATGGTCGCGGGTATTTGCCCGTATTTAATACTCAAACAACAGCTCACCGCTTCGATCGCGGAAGCAGCGCCCATCGTATGGCCCAACATGGATTTAATGGAGCTGGTTGGCAACGACTGAGCGTGCGCTCCGAAGACTTCCTTAATCGCCTGCGCTTCGGCTTTATCATTGGCAGGTGTGCCGGTTCCGTGGGCACTGATATACTCTACGTCCTCACGAGAGACCTCGCTTGCATAGAGCGCCTTCGCCATCGCCTTCGCCATCCCTCGCGCATCAGGGGCAGTCATATGTGAGGCATCGCAACTTAAGCCGTATCCTAAAACCTCGGCATAGATTTCTGCGTTTCTTTTCAAAGCGCTCTCTAAAGTCTCCAAGACTACTATACCTGCGCCTTCCCCGACCATCATCCCTTTACGATTCTTATCGAAAGGCTGGCATTTATCCGGTGCGACTGCCAAAAGGCGATTAAAACCGATAAAGGCAATACGCGAAAACGCATCCGCGCCTCCCGCAAGCATAATATCTGCCTGGCCTGTCTGTAAAAGGTCATACGCATATCCGATCGCATAATTTCCCGCGGCGCAGGCAGTAGGAATAACAAGATTAGGCCCTTCTATACCCAACTCTTGCGCTATATTCGATGCCAAGACATAACAGGGATACCGCACGATCATTGCAGGATCGATCGCATCTTCTCCTTCGGTGACCCACGAATGATTGATCTTCTCAAGGATCTGCGATTCTCCCATGGTCGTGCCCATGATCACGCCGACGGTATAGCGTAATAATTCTTCTTGTAATAACCCGGCATCATCCAGGCTTAAGCGCGCGGCAGCAATACCAAGGCACGATGCGCGGCCCAGGCGCTCCACGCCAGGAGCGGGAATAAAATCCTGCGCCCTGAAATCCTTCACTTCTCCTGCCAGATGGCGTGAGAACGCAGAGGTATCAAATGAACTTACCGGAGTAATCCCTGAGGTCCCGTTAAGAAGTGCCTTCCAAAACGCCTCTTCTCCGATGCCGATAGAGGAGACTACTCCTAATCCGGTAATAACCACACGTCTCTCATCCATACTTATCCTTCTTTAATACTAAGGCTAATCTCTCCAAGCGCGACTTCTTTATCCTCAACGCAGGCGCGCACACTGACGATGGCCGCGCCAGAGACTAATTTAATCGGCTCGACAGTAATCATCAACCGGTCTCCGGGCACCACCGGATGACGAAATCGTATTTTGACACTCCCCAGATAATAGCTTTTTTTCTTAGGGTTCTCCTCGTCTTCCTCTGCGACCAGGACAATCGATGCCTGCGCCATAGCTTCAATGATCAACACCCCGGGCATAACAGGAGCCCCCGGGAAGTGCCCCGCGAAAAACGGCTCATTGATAGTGACGTTCTTTACCGCCACTACTTTCTTTTTCGGTATGCACTCAAGGACCGTATCGATAAGTAAAAACGGATACCGTTGCGGCAAAAGCCGCTGAATAGCTTCGTTATTAAGCATCTGCGGGCTCCTTTCTCCCCAGAAACTCCTGGGCAATGGCGACGGTCTCGCGTAAGGTCGTGATTTGCGGAAGTTTCTCTTCGGGGATTGTGATCCGGTACTTTTTTTCAAGGGCAGTCAATATCTCCAAGGCCATCATCGAATCTACCCCCAAATCCTCATAGAATTTTGCATCAAGGGTTATCTCCGCGGGATCCTTTTCTATGATCTCTGCGATAATTGTTAGAATTTCTTCTTCGATATTCCGCATAAAAGATACTCCCTTATACTATCGACAATCCTCCGTCTAAGACGATCGTCTGCCCGGTAATAAAGCCTGCTGATTCAGAGAGGAGGAATCTGACTGTGGCGGCAACCTCCTCTGCCTTTCCAAACCTGCCCAGCGGGATTCTTTTCTTAAGCGCTTCCTTGTATTCTTCTTTAAGATGTGCCACCATATCGGTCTCGATAAGCCCGGGAGCTACCGCATTCACCCTGATATTGTACGCGGCGACCTCACGGGCCAGCGCCTTGGTAAACCCGATAAGGCCCGCCTTTGCCGCGGCATAATTAGTCTGGCGCGGTAATCCGATAAGCCCGGTCACTGAGGTAATGGTAACGATATTGCCTTGTCTCTGTTTTAAGAAAGTGACAATCGCATGACGTGTCACATTAAAGGCGCCGTTCAGGTTAGTATCGATAACCTCATGCCAATCCTCCTGGGTCATCATCATCAAGGCCTTATCCCTGGTGATGCCGGCATTATTTACCACTATATCCAACCGCCCGAAATGAGACTTCGCCGTTTCAACCAATTCCTTCGACTTTTCAAAGTCGCGCACATCCAGCTGCAAAGCACGCGCCTTTCCGCCTAACTTCTCGATTTCCTGCGCCAGGCTTTCGGCAGCCTCGGTATTCTTCAAATAGGAGAAACAGATATCCGCGCCTTCGCGCGCAAGCATCAAAGCTATTGCGTGGCCTATTCCGCGTGTTCCTCCGGTAACGATGGCAACCTTATCTTTACACTGCATATCTACTTACTACCGTACTGGCAGCTCTTGAATCAAAATTCAAGGAATCAACCAGGATATGTTCTAATTTCCGGCTTCGCGCGCTATCGATAACTATCGGAAGCTGGCACTCCGGGTCTTCCTGCTGATAATTAAGGGTCGCAGGGATCTTTTGTTGTATTAAAGAAGCGCATGCCGCGGCAACCTGTAACATCCCCGCGGCGCTAAAGGTCTCTCCGATGACTGATTTTAATGCGGTCACGCAGGTGCGAGAAATTGCTTCGCCAAAGACCTGGCGTAGCGCCGAAGCTTCTTTTATATCGGCTGCAACGCTAGAATTGGCTGCAGCAAAAACCCCGTCGATATTCTCCGCAGCCACGTGCGCTTCTGCAAAGGCCTTTTGCATAGCGGCACTCAGGCTCTTCTCCCCAAATCCCATCCCATTTCCTGAAACCTCCGCGTATATCTGGCCCTGACGATGCTGCGCGTCCTCAACCTTCTCCAACAATAATACACATGCCCCTTCTCCTAAGACCACGCCGTTACGGCGCAGGTCAAAGGGGAAGCTTGTCTCCGGAGCTTCTTGGCTCTTCCTGGCAAGGCACCCTTGTTTATAGAACCCCAGGAAGATATGCGGGCAGAACTCCTCTACCCCTCCGACTAAGACTGCCTTAGCTCTATTGCGTCGAAGGAACTCGCACGCATAGGCAAGACCATCAAGCGAGGCATTGGCGCCGGTGGCAATCGTAGTATTAAAACCTTTAATATTGAATTTAATGGATACGTGGCTGGACGGTGAATTGATCACCGTATTGGGGAAGAGTGCGGGGTTGACATACTGCGGCCCTTCCCGTAACGCCTCTTTATCGAACTCGCATATGCTCGGTAAGCTTCCGAACGTACTTCCCACCACCACTCCCACATCGTGGGTATTCTCTTCGGTCACCGTGAATCCGGCATCATCCAGCGCCAGTTTCGCCGTCGAGGTAATAAGCTTCGTGCTTCGATCCAAGGTGCGCAATCCCTTCTGCCCTAAGAATACCGTCGGATCGAAATCTTTAATTTCTGCCGCGGTCTTACTCTCATAGGCGCAGGCATCAAAAGAAGCGATCGGACCGATACCGCTATGCCCCTGCATTATCGCGTTAAAGAATGCGTCCTTGCCGATACCGTTTGAGGCAATGGCCCCGATCCCGGTAATAACGATCTTTTGCGTTTCTCTGTGTAGTTTTACCATTATACTTCCACTAACCTATACTCAAGATTTCCCAACCCTTTATGGCCGGCATACTCCAGCATCGAGGTATATACCTTTTTGGTATCGGGGAAGAAATCCGAAACTTTATGCCTTAAGGCAAGGTCAACGGTCGCCTTATCAAGGCTGACCATATCGGAAGAGGCCAGGATTCCGATATTCTGCGCGGCCATCTTCTCATTCTTATGCGACATACAATCGCACTCTTTGGTAATATCAAAGGCAAAGGTGATACAGAACACCTTTTTGAATTGTCGGCTCACGAAGTGTGCAACTTCTACCATCCGCTTGCAGAAGATAACCGGATCCTCCTCCCAATTAATGGAGACGGCATTAAATGTACAGGCACATAGGCACTCTCCGCACCCGATGCACCGTGACTGGTCGATAAAAGCCTTCTTTTCTTTTAAAGAGATCGCTTGAACCGGACAGATCTTGATACAGCAGCCGCAGGATGTGCATTTTTCGGTGATCACGTTCGGTTTAAGGGAAGAATGCTGTACTTGTTTGGTGGCGCGGCAACTCATCCCCATTGCTACGTTCTTGATGGCCCCGGCATACCCGGAGACGATGTGTCCGGTGGCATGTGAAAGAACGACCAAGCTCTCAAGCATCCCGACAAAAGAAGGGACTCTTACCTTCTTAATATGCCCGGCCTCAAGATAAAATTCCTTACCGTCATTACCAAGGACTCCGTCGGCAACAATAAAGGGCGCCCCGATCTTTTCATACCCGTATCCTTTGCGCTGCGCCAGAGCGGTATGCCCGACGGCATTCTGCCGCATCCCATGATAGAGCACCGAGGTATCAAAAAGAAACGGCTTCGCCTGCTGCGCACGAATGGTTTCAACCACGGTCTTTACCAATTCGGGGCTGACCTGATAGACGCAATCAACGTCTCCGATAGTAATCTTGACCGGCACGATCTCCTCATTCTTATAGCGCATCAGCTCTGCGCACTGCGCAAGGATCCTCTGTAATGCGCCGATACGGTCCTGGGGTGAAGAAGAAATGGCTTTTGCGAAGTAGACGTTGCTTTTCATAGATTATTTTCTCAGATTAAGATTGGGATTAGCACAAAAACATAGCCGCCGCGTTTGGCTTAATCGGCGGCGGCTTCTATCTATGGAGATCACGGATTATAATTTCCGCAGATCTGCTTTCAAGGCCTCGGCTTCCTGGGCGTCGATAGACCAATCGCCGTTGGTATCGTACTTCTTTTCCAGTTCACTATCGACCACCGCATTCCCGCGCGTTTTAATGATCTCGCACTTATCCTGCAGAAGCTGTCTTTGCTCCAAGGGACCAAGCCAGCCGTCTTCATTGGCATCGTATTTCTGCTCGAGAGGGCAATTAACTTTGACACGGCCGAACAAAGAAGCCTTCTTTACTTCTTTCGGCTCTACCACACCGTTTTTATTCTTATCGAGTTTAGCTTCCCAGGGCTGATCGACCTTTGCCTGATTCATTTTCTTAAGGGCTTGTTCCATTTCGTGTTCTTTTTTATCCACGATACCGTCTTGATTACGGTCAACGCGTTTAGCTCTCGGCTTTCCCCAAGCCCAGGCGCTGGAAACCATACCTAAAGAGATAAAAGAAAACATACAGATCAATACTATACTTTTTCTCATACTCCCCCTCCTGTGTTCACGGATCTTTTGCTACAAAACTCTATAGGTATTATATACCTAGGCCCTCATTTTGCAATGCTAATCTGAGAATAAGTCTCTACGCAAATCTATGGTGACTTATGCGGTTTGGTGAAGCGTGCATTAGAGAATTTTTGGTACTGCGTTTCTATCCGGAGTCTGCGAGGAATTACGCCAAACATGAGCAGGCTTATTTAACGTAAGTCTTCAAGCGAAAGTGAGGCGTAAACCGAAGCAGACGGCGAAAATTCTCAGCACGCGTAAGCAAAACGCAAAAGTCAAACTTCAGATATCCTTGCCTTCGTTGAAGAGTATCCCGTTTAAGTCTATTTTCCTATTTGCCCTGATAGCGATTTGTGGTATAAAGGAAGTTATGGAAAACCTCACCCCCATGCTCCGCCAACTGCATGAAGTCAAAGCAGAATACCCTGATTGTATACTATTCTTCCGCCTCGGTGACTTCTACGAGATGTTCGGAGAAGACGCGCAAAAGGCGAGCGGCATTCTTGATGTAGTCCTTACCTCCCGCAATGCCGGGAAATCCGGCAGAATACCTATGTGTGGAATTCCCTTTCACGCTGCCGAGAACTATATCACCAAGCTCATTAAAGCAGGATTAAAAGTTGCTATCTGCGAACAGGTTGAAGACCCGGCTCTGGCTAAAGGGCTGGTAAAGCGCTCGGTGATCCGGGTCATCACTTCCGGCACCTATATTGATGAGTCATCTTTCGAATCAAGGTATCTGGCTTCCTTGTGCGTGCGCGATACGCGCTGGGGGATTGCCTTTACTGATACCTCAAGCGGGGTCATCCAGACCAATGAATATCTTTCGCACGCAGAGGTTACCGCGCTTTTATCGCGCCTTCCGGTATACGAATGCGTCTTCCCGCTAGAGGAAGAAGACCGGATAAAAAAGCTCTTTAAGAATTCTCTTCTCCGTAGCAATACAATCGCCTTAAGTGCTTTTCAGGGCTGGTCCTTTAATACCGATATCGCCCGCAAGTCCCTGCAGGAGCACTTTCAGATCCATAACCTAAAGGGGTTTGGGATTGACCAGCTGCCTGCCAGCATCTCCGCAAGCGGCGGGCTGCTTGAGTATCTCAAACAGATGCATAAACAGCCGCTTCGCCATCTGCACAAGATCTCTCTTTACGCTGACCAAGATTACGTCTTTATCTCTCCTCCTGCCTGTTACGGATTGGGATTAGAAGGACTCTTAGAGACTATTGACCAGACCCTGACAAACCTGGGGAAACGCAAGTTAAGGGATTGGCTCTATCGTCCGCTTAAATCAAAAGAAAAGATACTACAGCGCCAGCATGCGGTTACTCTGCTAAAGGGAAATAATCCCGTACGCCAAGAATTACAGAAGCTCATGCGTAATATTCCGGATATAGAAAAAAGCATCTCCCGCATCTCCTGCGCCAATACCTCAGCGAAAGACCTGCTGGCATTACGTACCACGCTCTTAAAGCAGCCGGAAATACGTAGCGCGATCGCGCCGTTAACGAAAGAAAGCAAACTTCTTGCGCTTGAAGATATCCCGAATCTGCGTACGCTTCTGGAGACAGCCATAAATCAGGATATTCCGCTTGCCCATGCCGAAGGGCGCATCATCCGCCGCGGGTACCATACAGAGCTCGATGAATTAAGAACAATCCAGGATGATGGCAAAGGATGGCTTAAGAAGCTGCAGGAACAAGAGAGCAAACGTACAGGCATTTCTTCCCTGAAGGTCGGCTTCAACCAGGTCTTTGGGTATTATATCGAGGTCAGCAAGGCGAATCTTAACCATGTGCCGCAGGATTATATCCGAAAACAGACCTTAGCCAACGCCGAGCGTTACATCACCCCGCAGCTGAAGGAATTCGAAGAGAAGATCCTCACCGCGGAAGAAAAGATCCTAGCCATTGAGCGCGCGCTCATCGAAAAGATATCTCAAGAGATACTCGATTACTCCGAGCCGCTGCATGGTTTCTGCGAAGAGCTATCCACTCTCGATGCGCTTTATTCTTTGAGCATCTTAAGCGAGACTCCCGGGTACCATGCGCCGACGGTCAGCGATGATATACGTATCGATATCCAAGGAGGCCGGCATCCGGTGGTAGAGAAAGCAATTACAGAGCCCTTTATCCCGAACGACACGCTCCTGGACGCGCAAGGAGCGCATCTTGTAATTCTCACCGGGCCGAACATGGCGGGAAAATCTACCTATATAAGGCAGACCGCGCTTTTAGTGATCATGGCGCAGATGGGGAGCTACCTGCCTGCCGTCTCGGCGTCTATCGG
Organism: Candidatus Omnitrophota bacterium; assembly: GCA_018818365.1. Taxonomy (GTDB): domain Bacteria; phylum Omnitrophota; class Gorgyraeia; order Gygaellales; family Profunditerraquicolaceae; genus JAHISH01. Next base: position 9,801 of record JAHISH010000117.1, read on the forward strand.
CATTGTGGACAAGATATTTACCCGTATCGGCGCGCATGATGAGATCACCAAAGGCCAGAGTACTTTTATGGTCGAGATGAGTGAGGCCGCGGGAATTCTTCATAATCTTACCGAAAGGAGCCTGGTAATTCTGGATGAGATCGGACGAGGCACTTCTACGTTTGACGGCCTAAGCCTGGCCTGGGCAATCTCTGAGCACCTGGCAAGAACCAAAGCGCGCACTCTCTTTGCCACCCACTTTCACGAACTGACTGCGCTGGCCGAAGAATTTCCGGGGGTGAAAAATTATAATGTCGCGGTCAAGGAGTGGAATAATGAAATAATATTCCTGCACAAGATCGTCGAGGGAGGCACTGACGACAGCTACGGTATTTATGTGGCAAAGCTTGCCGGCATTCCCAAAGAAGTACTCACGCGTGCACAGGCCATCCTGAACCGCCTGGAATTACATAGCGATCTCCGAGAAAAGATCAGGAACCGGCTTCCTGCGGAGAATCAGCTTTCCTTATTTTCATCCGGCAATAGCGGAGCTCTTCAAGAGTTACAAGACCAACTTCTAAAAATAGATCTCAACAACCTCACCCCTTTAGAAGCGCTCCATACGCTGCAGGAATTAAAACAAAAGG
>JAHISH010000118.1 GCA_018818365.1 Candidatus Omnitrophota bacterium
AAGGCGCGCGAAAGCGTCGTTACTAAATTATGGGACTCCGGGATATAATACGGTTCTTGTATCCCTTCAATTTCGATCGAAAACTTTTTACTAAACTTCCTGATCGTGCGTTTTAATTCGGTTAACAATTTCTTTGCCGACATTCCCGGTAGAAACCGAAAATCCAACTCGAATTCGCACCAATCCGCCACCACATTAACCTTATCCCCTCCTCGAATAGTCCCGATATTCACCGTAGGGGGCCGAAGGAAACGATTATGTGGATACGCGCTCTTTCTGCTCTCTAATTCTTGGAGGATCTTCATGGCGATGGAAATGGCATTGACTCCTTGCCAGGGATATGCGCCGTGTGCTCTCTTGCCTTCGATCTTCACTTTACAATGCATCAAACCCTTCTGTGTAACGACAATCTCGAACTCATCGGCATCAAGGACCAATGCCGCATTTGGATGAATTATATTTTTCTCTAATAAGGGGATCAACCCCAGATCCGAACCACTCTCTTCATCAGCGGTTGCCGCAAAGACAAGCGAATACGCAAGCGTAGTCTTATCTTCAATCAAGCTTCTGATTACTTCAAGACTGACCGCCAGATTCACCTTACAATCAGTGGCTCCTAACCCATAGAGACGATTCCCCGAAATAACACCTTTAAGAGGAGGCACCTTCCAAGACGTTCCTGCGGGGACCGTATCCAGATGCGGCGTCACTAAAAGAGATTTCTGTGCGCTTCTTCCAGGAATAAATCCTAACACATTGAGGCGCCTTTTTTTGAATACGTAGATTTTGGTCTGTATCTTTAAGTCTTTAAGATACTCTTTTACCGCATTCCCGATTTCCCACTCATCTCCCGGCGGATTCTGAGAATCAATGCGGATCAATCTCTGTAAAAGTTTTATCACGCGTGCGCGCTGAATCATAGATTAATGCCCACAGCTTGAACAATTATGGCTCGTACAACGGGAACACCCCGAAGAGGAAGAAGCAGTAATACTACCACTTGAATCCTGGGAAGTAAAGGAAAAACTGGAGATCAGCCTGCGCAACTTTGTTTTCGCACAATGCGGGCAGGCGACTTCTTCATCACAATGGCGCACGAGGTATTCAAAACGCTTCCTGCATCCAAGGCACTCAAACTCATAGATAGGCATCGGGACAGAACTCCTGCTAAAACGAATAGTTCAGACTCAAGGCTACAGATTCACTATCGATAAACTGTCCTTCAAAATTAATCCATAATTTATTTCCACAGAGAATATCTATGCCCGCGACTAACCCTATGCTCTTGGTCAGATCTGACATCACGCGTTTTCTTTTGTCTAATGTCCAGTGGATATAATCAACGCGGGACCACCGCGTCCCCAGATAGGGAGTACACATCCCGGTATCATAGGAGGCCAATAAAGAATACTGCCAATCATCAAGTATCGCTCGATGCTTGTCGTCACCAAGGTGCGTACTTTGCGGATGCACGCTTATATGCTGAAAACCAAAGACCATCTTAAGAGGTTGCCGGTCATACAATTGTATACGATATCCGTAGCCTCCGGCGAAGTTGGAGGCATAATCGACCTCATCGCTTCCGGCCGGATGCTGCTTAATATTCCCTGCGCCCCCCTTCAGGTCAATGGCAAACCAGTCGAAAACGCCGTAAGAGACCAAGACAAAATGCTGGGTGCTCCTAATCTTTCCTTTTTCTTGTTCGAGATAACGCGACAGAATGGAATAGGTCTGCGTTCCGGCAACAAACTTATTTTTCTCTGGAAGCCTTGTGCCGTAACAGGGCGCGGCAAAACTCAAAGAAACCCACCCGATTAAAAACAGAAAACAACACGCGATGCGACGCATTACGCCTCCTTTACTCCCCGCAGGGGACAGATGTGACACTTTGGTTTTGATTTCAGGCAGAAATCCTTCCCCAACTTTACCAAAAGGGCGTGGAACTCATTGAACAATTGTACCTTCTGTTCCAATCGTTGCATACAAAAATCTTGCATTTGGTGGTAATCGTAATCTTCCCTAATATACCGGTGACGGGAAAAAATCCGCCTGGTATAGGCGTCAACGACAAAGATCGGTTTTCCAAGGGCATAGAGCAAAATCGAATCCGCGGTCTCAGGGCCGATTCCTTTTACTGCCAAAAGCTGTTGGCGCAACGCAGGCAACGCAGCATGCTTCATCATGCGTATATTCCCCCGGTAGAAATCCAGAAAAAACTTAACAAACTCCTTCAACCGCGCGGCCTTAATATTAAAATATCCCGCGGGACGGATAAGAGAGGCGAGGCGCCGATGAGGAAGTTTATAGAGCGTATGCGCGGCCAAGACCTTTTGTGCCCTTAAATTGGCAATCGCCTTTTCCACATTCTGCCAATTCGTGTTTTGGGTAAGGATTGCGCCGACCATTACCTCAAAAGGCGTCTCTCCCGGCCACCAGTCTTGCGGGCCGAAAGAAGAATATAATTTCTTATATACCCCTTCTAGCGTAACCTTCATCTTTCAATTGTTCAGTCGTAACGGATTGTAATTATAGTAGGCGAATAACGCATAGACGGTCCCTGCCACGGAGCCCGTCGTCGTCCCCTTGGGAGTCCTCCAGCCGTGACCGGTATCCACAAAATCATGCGTCGCGTAAGGAAGACATCCTTCGCCCTGCCCTGAAGGAGAAGGGCTTGAGATAATCATCTTATTTAAATTCATTAAGTACTCATCGGCCTTGAGCGCATACGCCCGCGCCCGGGCAATAAGCCCCTTTTGATGAGAATAGTCGCTCATGATCTTAAAGGCCATCACCATCTGTGCGGTCCACTCCGAAGAGACAACCCCCCCCCTGCCCACGTGCTGTGCAGGGGCAAAATCAAAACCTTTGATTCTTACCGACTCTCCTTCCGGTCGTTTAAAATCGACCTCGACGCTACAATTGGATTCCGCGAATTCCAATATCCTGTCCGGATTCATTTCTATTCGCTCAAGAGTTTCCGGACCAATTGCCGCAATTGACCAAGAATAGGTGTCGGTGGCAATAGTCGCATCGCCTTTGCCTCTTCTTATAGGAAGATCCTGACGGTCATAGGTATGCTGCATTAACCATTGGAGCACTTTCTGGCTACGCTGTGCATATAGTTCTTTTTGAGTAAGCGTATAGAGCATCGTAAAGAACGCATAGGCATCCAAATTATGCTCTGTGGCATACCAGGAGACTTGCGGTCCGCCGCGAATCCCCCCGTCGGGATCCTCATCCTGTAAATCCATTATTTTACGGGCGATCTCTTCGGCTAACCCAAGGTACTGCGTATCCTGCGTCTTGTGGGTATATTGCGCAATCGACAATCCTAGCCAAATATTCGGCCCGCTATGTACGACATACTCCGCAGGCAGGCCGTCATTGGCATAATAGGCGTTCACCCACAACCCTTCCATGCGCTCAGCTTTCTTGGCAAAGAAATCAAGCAGCTTACGTGCGCGGCGGTAATCGGCAAAATGCGTATAGGCTTGAATAAGAAGCGCCTGATCGTACATAAACGCCCACTGTTTAAGACTGGTATCCCCTTCAAAACTCATAACCAGGCCGGTGCGTGGATTCTGGTGTATCTTTACCCACTGATACATCTTCTCAAAGTTGGTCTTCTCCAAAATCGCCAGATGCTTATCCAGTCGCAAAAGCTCTTCGGTAATCACGCTTTCTTTGCCTTGGACTACAATCAACTGTTCTTGCAGCTGATCTTTTTCTTTACTCAACTGCGCGGTTAAGCTATTAAGTTGATTTATTTTCTCTGTCGCCAGGACCTCTTCGGTCTGAAGTCTTTCT
>JAHISH010000119.1 GCA_018818365.1 Candidatus Omnitrophota bacterium
GAAGAGTAGTCGAAGAGATCAAGATCGCGGGCCTCTACGAACAGATATGGCAGTCATTCGCAGTACTCTTGCCGATCAAAAGCGTAGGAGTTATGGGTGATGAGCGTACTTATGAATTAGTCGCGGCCCTGCGATGCGTTACCAGCTTAGACGGTATGACTGCGGACTGGGCAAAACTGCCCTATGAACTTTTACAGAAGATCTCCAATCGTATCATAAACGAAGTCAAAGGGGTAAACCGCGTCGTCTACGACATCTCATCAAAACCGCCCGCAACGATCGAGTGGGAATAACTCACGGCTTTACCGTTTAATGTGCGATGTTTAATGTCCAAATCGTATCAACATTAAACATTAGACTTAAAACATTGAACATTTTAGTTCCAACTTTAAACGACAGAAATGCCCCGAAGCGAATTTATCCACCTGCATCTGCACACCCAATATAGTCTCCTTGACGGCGCCTGCCGTATTCCCGAATTACTACACCTGGCCCACCACTATAAAATGGATTCTCTGGCAATTACTGACCATGGGAACATGTTCGGCGCCATTGAATTCTACATGGAAGCGCAGAAGGCAGGGATAAAACCGATTATCGGCTGTGAGGTCTATGTCGCTCCGGGAAGCCGTCGGGAGAAGACCGTCTCAAGAATAGAGGATGCCTCATACCATTTAATTCTTCTGGCAAAGGATGAAATCGGATATCACCACCTGATGAAACTGGTATCTATCGGCTACCTTGAAGGGTTCTACTATCGGCCGCGTATCGATAAAGAAATATTAGCAACATACGCAAAAGGGCTCATAGGCCTTTCGGCATGCCTGAAAGGTGAAATTCCTGTCCTCATCCAACAAAAGAGGCCTCACGATGCCTGTAAGTGCGCGGATACGTATCTTTCCATATTCGGAAGAGATAATTTCTTTCTAGAGCTGCAACCAAATTCTATCCCGGAGCAAAAAATCACCAACGAAGGACTCATCAAGATATCGCGTGAACTCAATATCCCCGTAGTAGCCACCAATGACGTACATTACCTTACCCAAGAACGATCGAGCGCCCACGAAGCGCTTCTATGCATTCAGACACAGACGACACTCGATGACCCACAGCGCATGCGTTTTCAAACCAATGAATTTTACTTCACCTCACCGCAAGAGATGAACGCATATTTCGCGGATATTCCTGAAGCCGTGCGTAACTCCGTCGAGATTGCACAACGCTGCAACCTTGAACTTGATTTTAAAAAAATAAACCTCCCCAAATACGCGCACCCCGTAGGTAAAACAAAGGAAGAATTCCTCGCTACACTCTGCGAAGAGAATCTGCCGCGGCGATACCCTGAAGCAACAGCCGCGGTACGCCAGCGCCTTGATCACGAATTAAAGATCATAAACGATATGGGATTTGTCAATTATTTTCTCATCGTATGGGACTTTATCCATTACGCCAAGAATAAAGAAATTCCGGTAGGGCCAGGCCGCGGCTCAGCGGCAGGCAGTATCGTCAGTTATCTTCTAGGAATTACCGACATCGACCCCTTAAAATATGGATTACTGTTTGAACGATTCTTAAACCCAGACCGATTAAGCATGCCTGATATCGATATCGATTTCTGTTACGAAAAAAGGCAGAATGTAATTGATTATGTCACCCAGAAATACGGACAGGGAAACGTTGCGCAGATTATTACCTTCGGAACCATGCAAGCAAGGGCAGTGGTGCGGGATGTCGGAAGGGTCATGGGGATTACCTACGCAGAGGTCGATAGAATTGCAAAGATGATACCGCCTGACCCTTCCCTTACCCTCAAAGAAGCAATTGAAGGTGAAGAAGAGCTTCATGCCTTATATAAAAACGATCCGCAAATCACAAAACTGCTCGATACCGCGCTTGCGCTCGAAGGTCTGAACCGTCACGCCTCGATACACGCCGCGGGAGTAGTAATTGCCGATAAACCCCTCGATAACTATATGCCTCTTTTTAAAACGACGGATGACCAGATCACTACCGGCTATAGCATGGGGGTCTTAGAGAAAATAGGGCTGCTCAAAGTAGACTTCTTAGGATTACGTACACTCACGGTAATCGACCAAACCCTGAAACTTATTAAGGAAACCCAAGGGACACAGATCGATATTAATACTCTGCCTTTGGACGACCCCAAAACGTACGAACTGCTCCTATCCGCTCATACCATGGGCATATTTCAGCTAGAAAGTTCGGGGATGCGTGATCTTCTACGTAAGCTTGAGCCGGAGCGTTTCGAAGATTTGATCGCCTTATTAGCGTTGTATCGCCCCGGTCCGATCGGTTCCGGGATGCTTGATGATTTTATCAACCGCAAACACAACCGTGTGCCGATTAAATACGACCACAAAAAGCTTGAACCGATTCTAAAAGAAACCTACGGCATCATGGTCTATCAGGAACAGATCATGCAAATCGCCTCGACGTTAGCGGGTTTCAGCCTTTCCCAAGCAGATCTTTTACGTCGCGCGATGAGTAAAAAGACACCCGAGGTAATGGAGAAACAACGCGCCCACTTCATTACCGGCTGCGCAAAGAACGATATCAGCTCGTCAATCGCCAACAAGATATTCGACTTTATTGAGTATTTTTCCGGATACGGCTTCAATAAATCCCATAGCACTGCGTACGCAATGATCTCCTATAGAACCGCATACTTGAAAGCGAATTACCCGGTTGAATTCATGAGCTCGCTGTTAACTTCGGAACGTGATAACACGGATAAAATAGTAGAGTATGTGACTGAAGCCAACCGCATGAGAATAAGAGTACTGCCTCCGGATATCAATGAAAGCGAGGGCCTCTTCAAAATTATCGACTCTCAGACCATCCGCTACGGACTGTTGGCGGTGAAAAACGTCGGGACAGGGGCAGTGGAGAAAATCGTAGCGGCTCGAAAGAAGGGTAAATTTACTTCTCTTGAACACCTCTGTCAAAATATAGACTCTCGGTTGGTAAACAAAAAAGTCCTGGAAAGCCTAATGAAGTGCGGCGCGGTAGATAGTTTTGGGTTAAATCGCGCAACCATGGTCGCATCGTTAGATATGCTCCTGGAAGCATCTTCACGGATTCAGAAAGAAAAAGCCACTGGTCAGCTTTCATTCTTTGAAATGTCCGCGCAAGCCACCAAACCTGCCCATATCAAAGAATGGCCCGAACCGCAGCTTTTAGCCTTTGAGAAAGAAATGCTCGGTTTTTATGTAAGCGGCCATCCTCTGGCACGATACGCCAAATTGCTCCAAAGGTTTACTTCCTCGCTCGTTAAAAACTTATCCCTGCATAAGGATCAAGATGAGATAAAAATCGTGGGCCTTATCGCGAAGATTAAACAAACCACTACCCGGGCCAAACAAGAAAAGATGGCGATTCTTAAACTGGAGGACTTAGATGGGTCGGTAGAAGTCCTGGTATTCCCGCGTGCCTATCAAAAAGTCTGCCGTTACATACAACCGAATACCGTGGTAATGGTCAAAGGTGTCCTCAATCTTAAGGAAGAGACTCCCAAGATCATCGTCAATGACCTTTTCCCCATTGATGAAGTCTATAAACTCATTACTGCCATGAAGATAAATATTTCGGGCATCCGAGATACGATGTTTGAAAGCCTCAAAAAGATACTCTCATCTTCACACGGAACTATCCCGATCTACCTACACCTAGATACCCCTACCAAAGCCAAAACGCATATTGTGGTCGGTCAGGACCTCTATGTTGCCCCTTCAGAAAAGCTTATTCAGGATATTGAAGAACTCCTGGGAGAAGAACGCCTGGCTCTTGTACTCTAGGGCATCGAATACTTTTTGTATTGACA
>JAHISH010000120.1 GCA_018818365.1 Candidatus Omnitrophota bacterium
CGACCGGGCTCGTCCACAATGATTTGTCTACCAATATGTGGAGATTACCGTTGCGCGGCAGCACCTGGAATTTCGCCAGGATTTCCTGCGTGCATCTTGGTTTAACGATACTCTTTGATATCCAGAAACCAATGTTTCCAGAAACCTTCTTTTAATACCGGTTCGCTCTTTACAATCTCAATCGGTTCTTTGAAGATCGGCCCATCAATTACCAATGTGTGGAACTCTCCGTTTTCTCCGCATGGGCAAATCTTTCTTGCTTCTAGCTCATCGATCACCTCCTTATCAATAATTCTGCCTATGAAATCTTGGTCGAACTTATCCGCTTGGCAACTGACTACTATTGCTTTAAACCCTGCATCAATGAACTCTTCAAGTAGTTTGCGGGGAGATTCTTCCCATAAAGGTTCGATTGGTTTTATGCCTATTTCGCTGCACACCCTTTCAACCCAACTTTGGTGATCCAACAAATAGATATCTCCGAATACCATAGCAGTAAGGCCTTTGTTCATTAGATCTTTTACCGCTTCCTTGAATTCTTCCTCGTATTTCAGCATATCGGCAGTGGTTTCTTTCTGGACTATGGGGATGCCGATACGTTGTGATTGCAGATGCATCAGTTCTCGTTCAATCCCGTGAAAACAGGCGCGCTGGGAATCGCGGGAGATAAAATTGAGCAAGTACGCAATCTTGTATCCTTGCTGCATGGCGCGGTAGGTTGCTAAACAACAATCCTTGCCTCCGCTCCAAGAAGCTATTACTGAAGTTGAAGTAGTTGTCTCTACAGTAGACATAACAGGCCCCTTTCTGAAAGGCAAATCAACAATAAGACTAAGGTTTCAGCCAATTCATTTCCCGCGCCGAGTATATCTCCGGTAATCCCTCCGCACTGGCGCCGTGCAAAAATACCGAATAAATAAGCACTCAAGGCGATAAGTACGAATAAGATAATACCTTTTATCTGCCATAGTAAGAATATCAAGACAAGAGCAGAAAGTGAGGACAAGATGAAGATCTTGTTATTTATTCCGTCTTTAAAGACTTTTCCTTTTCCTTCAGGTCGGGCATAGGGGAACGCATATATCAAAAACACCATTATCCATCTGCTTGTGATGCACATCAATACTACTGAAAATCCCCTAAGCGATCCGGGGAGCATTGCAAGTAAAGCGATCTTTAAGATGATAATGCTTACTAGCGACAAAACCCCCATGGTGCCAATGTGGGAATCGCGCATGATTTTTAGCTTTTTTTCTTTGTCTTTTTGGCTTAAGAAGGCATCGGCGGAGTCTGCCAATCCGTCAAGGTGTAATCCTCCGGTAAGAACGATAAGAGTTACTACCAAAAGTGCGCTGCTGGCAAAGGCGCTCCACTGTAGGAGGGTAGTAATCCCGCATACTCCCGCGAGAATCCCTCCTATTAAAGCCCCGACTAGCGGATAATAGATAAGCGAATACGCAAGGTCCCTGGGTTTCGCCTGTTTAACTGAAATGGGGAAAAGCGTTAGAAATTGTATTGCTAAAAGTAATGGTGCCATGGTTAATCTTTTTTGGAGACTCCCGCGCTCTCAAAGGTAGCCATTTCGTCCAATATCTTTATCGCTGCGTCAATAATTCCCATTGCTAATGCTGCTCCTGTGCCTTCCCCCAAACGCATATGCAGGTCTAGGAAAGGAGTTACTCCGATATGCTGCAAGATGATTCGATGGCCTTGTTCCATTGAGGAGTGGCTGGCAATAAGGTAATCAGCAACCTTTGGCTCCAAGGTAAAAGCTAAGAGCGCGCTGGCGCTTGAGATAAATCCATCGATTACTACAGGTACCTTATTCGCTGCCGCAGCCAAGATGATTCCTGCCATTCCTCCGATCTCAAACCCCCCTACTTTGGCAAGCACATCAATGGCGTCTTTGGGATCAGGGGTATTTATCCGCAGCGCTTTTTCGATCACCGCAATCTTATGCGCAAGTTCCTTATCAGCTATTCCGGTACCTTTGCCGGTAGTCTGGGCTACAGAAGCTTTGGTAATGCACGCCGTGATAGCGCTGGCAGAGGTAGTATTGCCGATTCCCATCTCTCCGATACCCACGATATCGATGCCGTTTTCAAGCTCTTCTTCAAAAGCCTCGATTCCATAAGTAAGTGATTTGATCGCTTCTTGGGGAGTCATTGCCGGTTCTTTCGTGAAATTCTTTGTTCCGTACCCAACTTTCTTATCTTTAAACGTTTTAGACTCTTCGCCTTGCACTTTGAGTTTTTCCGCAACCCCCATATCAACCACTACTACTTTTGCCCCCGCATGCCGCGCTAATACGTTAATTCCCGCACCACCTGTAAGAAAGTTGTAGACCATCTGCGCGGTTACTTCTTTGGGGAATGCGCTTATTTTTTCTTCGGTTACCCCGTGGTCAGCGGCAAGGGTGAAAATAAGCTTCCGTGTTAAGGCCGGATGCATTGAGCCGGTTATGCCCACAATGCGTTTGGCAATAACCTCTAATTCTCCTAAACTGCCTTGGGGTTTCGTGAGATTATCTAAGCGGTGTTGCGCCTGTGCCATGAGTTTTGCGTCTGCGCCTTGTATCGCAGAGATGGTCTTGGTAACTTTATCCATAGAGTGTATTCTCCTTACTTTATCTTTACCGGTATTCCCGCAACCATGGAAAATACGCGGTCTGCTTCTTCGGCGACTATTTTATTAATGGTTCCCGCGATATCCCTAAATCTCCTGGAAAGACTATTACTCGGTACTATGCCTAACCCTACTTCATTGGAAACAAGAATGAGAGTGAGGTTCTTTTTGCGAGCAGCGTTAGTAAGGGTCTTTATGTGCGCGCACATCTTTTCTTCAGAGTCCTTTTGCAAGAGCCGGTTAGAGACCCAAAGGGTGAGACAATCGATGATCGCGGTATCAGTATCGCCTAAACCTTTAACTACCGATGCGATATCAAAGGCTTCTTCATAGGTTTCCCAGGATCCGGGGCGGGACTGTTTGTGTATGTTAATCCGTGCTTTCATTTCTCTATCAAGGGCTTGCGCGGTCGCAATAAAAGCGACGCGGCGCGAAGCTTTCTTTGCCAATGAACAGGCAAAAGAGCTCTTCCCGCTTCGTGCGCCACCTATAATAAAAATGACTTTACCCATTTAAATGCGAAATATCGTTCTGTACTTTGATTATTGGTTTACTCCTGCGGTATTCCACGATACTCACACTGGCTGCAGAAGGAATTTGTTTCCAGAAATTACGGTTTTTACGCAAGTAGGTAAAAAATGCGCTGATCACCCCTCCGTGACAGACAATCGCGATGGTCCCGGAGTTATTCTGCGATACTATTTTTTGTATGGCCATTACTGATCTTTTACGGAATTCGGAAAGTTTCTCTCCTTTGGGAATAGTAGTAGTAAAGGGGTGACGCAACCATTTCCTGTAGAGTTCTCCGTGCTTTTTCAGGATCTGTGTATGGGTCAGCCCTTCAAAGATTCCGAAGTGCATCTCGCGCAGGCCATTGACCACATGAATCTTTCTCTTTCCAAATAGTATCCTGGCAGTCTGCAATGCCCTTTTGCGGTCGCTTGAATAAATTGTATCGATAGTTTCTCCATTTAGGCGTCTACGCAACCGCTTGGCTTGCGAAGTGCCTTGACGGCTTAAGGCAATATCATAGAAACCGCAGTATCGTTTCTTAATATTCCATTCAGTGATTCCGTGACGGATAAGATAGAGTGTGGTGGTCATCTGTCCTTCCCGGATACCAAAATGATATAAGGCCGATTAGAAAGAGGATTTTTATGCACTAACACGAGAGTCTTATATACCTCTTCTATGTTTTTATAGGTTAGGACCTCATCGGCGTTTCCTTCTTTAAAGATTCTTCCTTGGTCCATGAGGATGATTCGGTTGCAGTATTCGCTCGCTAAGTTAAGGTCATGGAGCACGATAACAATGGTAAGATTCTTTTCCCTGTTAAGTTTCTGGAGTAGATTGAGGATTTGTATCTGGTGCCCTATATCCAGATGCGAGGTGGGCTCATCAAGGAACAGTAGCTTTGGTTCCTGCGCCAGGGCTTTGGCGATTATCACCCTCTGGCGTTCTCCCGCGCTTAATGTATTCATATCTTTATCTTTAAAGAGTAGGGTGTCGGTGGCGCGTAGCGATTCTTCTGCGATCGCAAAATCAGTCTTACCTTCTTGCTGCCAGCGTCCTAAATGGGGGCTTCGTCCTAAAAGCGCGATTTCTTCTGCGCTGAAAGAAAAGTAGGATGTCGACTCTTGAGCAACACAGGCTACTTTTCTGGCGAATGCGCGTAAGGGTATCTGTCGAAGTAACGTGTTCTCGAAAGTGATCTCTCCTTGATAATGGGGGATCACTCGGGTCAATACTTTAAGCAGTGTGGTCTTTCCTGATCCGTTGGGGCCGATAATACCCAGGAAATCACCCTGTTGCACGGCAAAAGAAATATTCTTGATGATAGTTTCTTTGCCATAGCCGGCATTCATATCGTTTACATTCAGCAGCGCGGTACTCATTGGATTCTTTGTTTACGTTTTAAAAGGATAATGAATAACGGTGCCCCCAGCAGTGCCGTTATTACACCAATGGGTATCTCAACCGGCGCAAAAGCCGTACGGGCGATTAAATCGCAGGCCATCATGAATACCGAAGAAGCAATCACCGTACCGATGAGTAATTGCCGATGGCGTGCCCCAAGGCATAGGCGCATCATATGCGGGATAATCAATCCCACAAAACCGATTACCCCGCAGAGAGAGACCAGGCTTGCGGTGATCAATGAGACGATCCCCAAAAGTATTTTCTTGACGTTCTCCACGGATATCCCTGCATGGACTGCCTCTTCTTCTCCGAGGCAGAAGATATCCAACTCGCGCGAGAAGAAGAATACTAATGCTACCCCCCCCGTAACGATAACGGCGACGATTATAAAAAGCGGAAGTTCATAGACCTGCATGCTTCCCCAAAGCCACCACATGACATCGTGCAGTGTTTCATTTGCGGTAATCGAAATAATAAAGACGATTATTGCCGAGAGTGCCACTGAAAGAATAGCTCCTGAGAGTACAAGCGTATGGATGGGAATCCTTCCGTTATGTACTGCTACACGGTAGACCAGGAATAAAGTAATCAGGGCAGTCAGAAAACCTGCCAGAGGCAGCAAAAATGAGGATACCCCTAAGAGGATCGCTAAAAGTACTCCCAGCCCTGCGCCGCTAGAAGTTCCTAAAAGATAGGGTTCGGCCAGAGGGTTGCGTAAGAGCGCCTGGAGTACGATACCTGATACTGAAAGTCCAATCCCTGCGATGATTGCCATCAATACGCGCAGAAGCCGTAAAAAGAGTATGGTGTGGAATTGCGGCTGGAATAGTTCCCCCGGAGGTATCGGGGCGGTGCCTTTTAAGATACATAGGAAGAACATAGCAAAGAAAGCTACGGTAAGTATCAGTATGCTCGCACGCGATTTTCTTCTCATGTATAAGGGTAGAATCTCTTGTATAATTCCTGTAGGCCTTCTACAATGCGCGGCCCTGCACGCAGGATCAAATTAGGGTCGATATCATTATAGATGCGTCCGTCTCTTACGGCGTCAACAGCATTCCATCCCAGGCGTTTGCGCATTCTCTCAAGCGGCTTCTGCCGGGACATATAAGTAAGGATAAGACATTGGGGGTTGCGGTAGAGCACTTCTTCCGCATTAAAATATGAATAGGGCCTCGGGGTTTCGTGGGCGATATTGACTCCTCCTGCCGCAGTGATCATTACATCCACAAAAGACCCTTTTCCCGCCGTCATTAAGGGGTCGTGCCAGATTTCTAAGAATACCCGCGGTCGCTTTTCAACAGGGATATCTTTAGTCAAGATATTCAATTGTTCTATATTTTCGCGCATGTGTTGCACAAGTTCGCTGGCCTGAGGTTTCTTGCCGGTTATATCCCCGATTTTTATGACTGACTCTAATAGTTCTTGCAGATTTTTAGGGTCGCTTACATGCACGCGTAACCCTAAGTGTCTTAGCTGCACTACTGCACGTGCCTGCTCAAGGCCGGTACAAAAGATGATATCCGGCTGCAGATAAAGAATCATTTCTATATTTGGCTGGCTAAATGACCCTACCTTGGCTTTTTCTTTTACTTGTGGGGGATAGTTGCAGAAGGTGCTTACTCCCACAATCTGAGCTTCTAGGCCTAATGAATAGAGGATTTCCGTAGTGGCAGGAGCCAAAGAGATAATACGCAGGTTTTGTTCTTGTGCATGAGAAGTCTGTGCAAGAAAGCTAATTCCCGCTATGCAGCAGAATATGATGTGGAAAGTCCGTTTAACTTGATAGAGACCCATAAAAACAAAACCCCGACTTTTGCGTCGGGGTTGCACCCTATTTACTATGGCCCTATCCGCGAGGTGGAAATTTGTATAAGGAGGTCTTCTGACTTAAGAGTTTTTCCTACTTGCCACTCCTTCCCACTCCTTATCTGGAGCAGTGGTATTACGTGGCGTTCGTTCTCTTTCACAGCAGCGGGACTGTGGCTGATTTTCACAGCCTTCCCTTCACCTATACTTTAGAAACCGAGTTAGCTTACCTTAGCGAGAAACTATTGTCAAGAACAATTTATTCTTCTATTCCCTTTCTTGCCTTGACGCCTTTTGAATAGTAATGTTTGACGCAGGTTACTTCGCTTACCAGATCAGCCGCATCGATTAACTCTTTCGGTGCGTGACGCCCGGTGAGCACTATTTCGGTCTCTTTCGACGCTTCTTTTATAATTCTAAGTGTTTCTTCTTGCGGGATAAGGTGAAGATGCATTAAAATATTTATCTCATCCAAAATTACCATATCATATGTTTTTTCACGCAAAATCGCGCAGACTCTCTGGAAGCCTGCGTGTGCCAGCTTCCGGTCTTCGTCAGTAATCTCCTTAATAAAACAACTCTTCCCGAAACGCTCGCAGGTGATATTTTCCAGTCGAGACAGAGCTTGAAGTTCACTTGAATCCCGGCCCTTGGCAAATTGCGCGATATAGACTTTTAACCCGGCGCCGCAGGCGCGCAGCGCCAAACCCAATGCCGCGGTAGTCTTCCCCTTGCCTTCTCCCGTATAGACCTGTATCAATGGAGCACCGCCTTATAACTAAAGATTCCTAAACTACATAGTGTTGAGACTATTATGCCTGCGATTAAAATCCCGGTCAAGATAGCAGCGAGAGCATAGCGGAATTTGATCTTAAACATTGATGCCGCGACAATTCCGCTCCAGGCGCCGGTCATAGGCAGCGGAATCGCTACAAAAAGAATCAGCCCTAACGCCTCATATTTTTGCACCGCATCGGAATTCTTCTTGGTGCGTTCGAAAAGCCAATCAAAAAACCTCGACCAAAGCTTGAATTTCCTTAATCGTCTTGAGATAGGCTCAAAGAGAAAAAGCGCAGGTATTACTATCAGACTATTCCCCAGAACCGCCAGGAAGAATGCTTTTACCAGGGGAAATCCGTAATACAAACCCAAAGGTATCGCACCCCTTAGTTCTGAAATTGGCAATGCGCCTACGATCATTATCACAAACTCTTTGGGGATGTCTTTAAGGGTATTCAGTAGTATCGCTATCATTTTGCTCTTCTCTTTTTATGAAGGCTGCATCAG
Source organism: Candidatus Omnitrophota bacterium (assembly GCA_018818365.1). Lineage (GTDB taxonomy): Bacteria > Omnitrophota > Gorgyraeia > Gygaellales > Profunditerraquicolaceae > JAHISH01. The sequence continues at coordinate 7,642 of JAHISH010000120.1, forward strand.
TCCGAATCCTCCCACGAGAGGAACAAAGACACAACCGCAAATATCAGTGGTTTCTATGGATCCCCTTTTTTTTTCTACTAATGTTAACATTTGGCTGAAAGAATCTCCGAGAGGTAGTACCATTCTACCGTCTTCCCCTAATTGTTCTATAAGCGGCAGCGGAATTTCGCGAGTTGCGGCGGAAACAATAATTTTGTCAAACGGCGCATATTCAGGCCAGCCCAAGGTCCCATCACCGGTTCTGAAGAAGATACTAGAAGTGTTGAGTTCTTGTAAAAAAGACTCTGCGCGCTTGGCGAGTATAGGGATCCTTTCAATGGTATAGACTTGGTGCGACAGTATCTCTAATAATGCCGTTTGATATCCGGAGCCAGTGCCGATTTCGAGAATTCTGTCTTTCGGGATGATTTCCAAATATTCCAGCATAAGAGCTACTATATACGGCTGAGAAATAGTCTGGTTTTCCCCTATTGCGACGGGATGGTCTGCGTATGCACTATTTTGGGAAGCCTGGGGAATAAAACGATGTCTTGGGACGGTTGCGAAGGCATCGAGTATTTTCTTGTTTTTTATCCCCCTGCGGTGAAGCTGCTCATCGACCATTAGGGTACGTAATGCGTCCTTATCCATGCGTTATGCGTAATATTCCCATAATTTCCTGAACAAAAGCCGCAAGAAACGTATGGTATCAATCAAAGGATTTATATAGCTTCTTTCGTGCTGATAGATAGTCTGTATTGGTACTGATTCGATCTTAAAGCCTTTACGGGCGCCTTCCATAAGCAATTCCGACTCTGTCTCATACCTTACGGTAGTAAGACGAATAGCAAGTAAGACATCCTTTTTAATAAAACGGAATCCGCATTGGCTGTCGGGAACCGTTTGCCCGGTAAGATGGGAGATCAACCAAGACATGAAGAGATTGGTTATATAGCGTATCTTGGGCATACGGTTGTTCTTTTGCATCCTATTTCCGATTAGAATACTACTTTTGGAATATTGCCCCAACCGGATAAAATACGGAATATCGGAAGGAAGATGTTGCCCGTCTCCATCCATGGTAATGACCGCATCATATTCATGGGACAGGCAATAGTGGAACCCACGCCGTAAGGAAGCCCCTTTCCCCTGATTGGCTTTGTTACGCAGTACGACAGCGCCGCCATCTTCCGCGGATTCTGCGGTCTGGTCGCGCGAACCGTCGTCTATGACGACGACAGGAAATCCCTGTGCGGCTACCGATTTCACGACTTCTTTGATCGATTTAGCTTCATTATATGTAGGAATAATAACGCAGGTTTTCATGAGGTTAAGTTCCAGAATTTTCTAAACATAAACCATTGTTGGGGATAGCGGCGGATATACTCTTCAAAGATTACGATATACTGCGTAATAATGCGGGAGATCGCGGTATGTTTATCGGCCTGTGTGGAAACAACTATCGGCTTTTCAAAGCGTAAGGTAAAGGTATCATCGGGATTGCGTAACATAAACCCCGGGACAATACTGGCACCGGTACGTAAGGCAAATGCAGCCGGTCCTTCGGGGAAAAGGGTCGGCTTCCCAAAGAAAGGCAACGTGACCCCTTTTTCCGCAAAATCCCTATCGCCGACTAACGCTAAGACCATATTCTTTTCAAGCGAAGCCAGACATTCCCGCGCTGCTTTACCAAACGCAATGACATGCACCCTTTTTTCTACCCGCTGATGATTGAAGAAATCGTTAGTCTTTGTGTCCGTATGGGGTAATGCAACTGCCGATACTTGATACCCACGCATACCCATGACCGCCGCGCCAAGTTCCCAGTTCCCCAGATGTGCGGTGACAATAATGACACCTTTCTTTTTCGCGAGCCCTTCGTCAATAAAATGCAGGTTTTCAATGCGGATATTCTTTTTGATATACGCGGCATTGATTTTGTCAAATCGAAAGAAATCAGCAAGATATTTGGCGAAACTCCTAAACATCGAAAGACGAAGCGCACAGAGCGAACGCTCGTTTTCTTCGGGAAATATCGCCTTTAAGTTCTCAAGTACTACTTTACGGTCATGACGTGCCCAGAGGTAGTGTATATCCGAAAAGAATATTGCTACCGCGTAGGCCAACCGTAACGGTAAGCTCATGGCAATAGTCTGGCCGATTCTATAGCGCAGGTAATTATACATTCAATGCGAGTGTTGCGATATCGGTACTGGCATTAGGTTTACTGATACGCGCCGCAGCAGTAGACATGAACTTGAGCGCATCAGGATTTGCAAATAGATTCTCCACGACACTATGTATCTTGGACGGTTCATCTACCTTTAAGGCGGCCCCCTTCTCGGTAAGATACGCGGTATTATTGGCTTCTTGTCCAGGAATCGGCTTGATGATAATCATTGGGATATTCTTTGAAAGGACTTCCGCACACGTGACGCCCCCCGGCTTGGTGATAATACAGTCGGCTATCGACATCAGCTCATTGATACGGTCAGTATACCCAAAAAGCTTTATTTTCTTCTTGTAGGTAGTAAGTCTGCGGTTTAAGGACGAATGCAGTTTTTTATTGGTCCCCGTCACCACGATCTCTTGTAGCGGATGCTTAACTTTCTCAAGGGAGGCGACTACCTCGTTGAGGGGGCCTAACCCCTGTCCTCCTCCCATGATGAGTATGGTGGAAGTGTGGGGATCAAGTCCGTATTTTTTGTATA
>JAHISH010000121.1 GCA_018818365.1 Candidatus Omnitrophota bacterium
GATCCGGGGAATTCCCGTGCGTATTACCGATACGGCAGGAATCTTAAGGCCTCGGAATCTCATCGAAAAGAAAGCAGTGGAGAGGTCCCAACGCTATATCGTAAGGGCGGATGTGGTGCTTTTAGTTTTTGACGGGAGTAGGCGCATAAGCACCGAAGATATCGTTTTGATAAAGAAGCTTAAGAAGAAAAAAGTCATTGCGCTTATTAATAAGATGGATCTTCCCCAGAAAATTGAGAGGGATGCTCTTAAGAAATACTTTGAAAGGGTCATTCCTATTTCGGCAAAGAAAATGCGTAATATTACGTTGCTTGAAGAGGCATTAGTTGCGATAATACATGGCGGACAGGTAACGCAGCCGGAGCCGTTGGTGGTTACTAATCTTCGGCATATCGAAGCGTTGCGACAGGCAGAAAGAAATATTGCGCAAAGCATACGTTCGTCGGATGACCGTTTATCGGGAGAATTTATCGCTGAGGATATCGTCCAGGCGATGAGAAAGCTTGATGTGCTTTTGGGAAAGGATTTCTCCGACGATCTCTTGGATAAGATTTTTTCTCGGTTTTGTATAGGTAAATAAGGGGAGGGACCATGAACAGGAAGAAAATAGAGAAGGCAATAAGGGATATTCTGGAGGCAATAGGAGAAGATCCTGATAAGAAAGATTTAAAAGAGACCCCCGCGCGCGTTGCCGAAATGTACGAGGAGATATTTGCGGGTATCGGCCGCAATCCGGAGGAAGAGCTGGAGGTTATTTTAGACCAGAAACACCATGAGATTATCCTTTTAAAGGGGATCCCTTTGTATTCCGTGTGCGAACATCATCTCTTGCCTTTTATCGGCAAAGCCCATATTGCCTATATCCCAAGGAGGGGGAGAGTGACCGGTTTAAGTAAACTAGCGCGCGTGGTGGATATCTTGGCGAAGCGGCCCCAAGTCCAGGAGCGGCTTACCTCTCAGATCGCGGAGATTATTATGGGAAAATTAAAGCCTCTCGGGGTGATGGTGGTGATCGAAGCAGAGCATCTATGCATGTCTATGCGCGGCGTCAAGAAGCCGGGGGTACTTACGGTGACCTCTGCGGTACGGGGGATTTTTAAGGAAAACGAAAAAACCCGTTCGGAGACACTTGCGTTGATGAAAGGATAAAATACTTGTACTTAAGTATCTTTGTATTAAAATATTCTTATATTAGAGAGGAGGCAAGAATATGAAGAAGTTTTGGGGAGTAGTTGTTTTTATGAGTTTTTTCCTAGGGGGTACCGTCGGTGCCGTATGCGCACAGGAAGAGGCAGGTACCGAGCAAGCTACGGATTGGAAACAGGAATTTTCTGCTGACCGCGAGGCGCTACAGGCGCAAAAACAGGAAATTCAGCAGAATGCTCAGACCGCGAGACAGGGCGAAAGCGATTTATTGAAACAAATCCGTGAAGCAGAACGGTCAGGCGATCTTGAGACCGCGCGGACCTTAGGATCAGAACTGACGGCATTACACGAAGCAAATACGCAACAGAAACAACAAGATTTAGAGGCATTAAAAGGAGCGCGGCAAGAGATGCGGCAGGATTATCAAGCTGCGCGGGAAGAAGGAATTGTGCCTCCTCGTCAAGCAGATAAGCCTCCTTTACCAAAAAAACCGCCACTTGATGAGAATGGATTACCGGTAAAGAGAGGGGAAGGCCGTCCGCCCTATTATAAACCACCACTGCCAGAAGGTGAGTCGGTAGGGGAGGGAGAATATAAGCCATATCCTTCGCCCCGCCGGGCAGCTGACCGTAGAGAAGATGTTTGGGATAAAAAGGAAGATATTCGCGACCGTCGGGAAGATATCATGGACCGAAAGGAAGATGTCTGGGACAGGAAGCATGAGGGAGGCAGGAGGGATAAATTAGAGGATATCCGTGATCGTCGTGAGGATATCAGAGACCGCCGTGAAGATGTCAGAGACCGTCAAGAAGACTTTCGTGATCGCGGCCCTGCTCTTGATCGCAGAACTGCCGATGGACAAGGCAGCAAGTTAGGTAATCCTCCTGGACGCGCAGGTGGTCCTGGGGCGGGAAAGAAAGTAGGTAATCCTCCTGGACGCGCAGGTGGTCCTGGGGCAGGAAGAGCAGGTAGTGCTCCGCGTGGAGGTGCCGGCGGTGGTCCTCGGCGTCAGTAATAAATCTTTTTGGACTGATAACACGCAAACAGGGGCCCTGAGGTAAGGGCCCCTGTTTTATACTTTCGCGGCCTAAAAACCGCGCCCTTTGAGGGCGCGGATGAGTA
>JAHISH010000014.1 GCA_018818365.1 Candidatus Omnitrophota bacterium
CTCTCCATTATATCCAGAAGCACCGAGATTAATTGACGGCGCGATATTGTCATCTCCAAAGACCTGCGCATAGTTAAACGGATATTTCCAATTCCATGTTGAAACAGGGGCTTCCTTCTTAACGATGAGAGGAATCCGAAGTCCTTTCTCCATTACCCCCCCAATAACCGGCGTAACGTATTCTAAACGATCTTGCGGTCTCTGTACGACCTCATCCTCAGCAGAACCTGTCTCTTCCTGAGCAGTATGCGTAGTAACCGCATCATCTTCTTCACTAAGGGCCTGCGCATCTATGCCTTCGGAAGCAGAGACAACTTCTATTTCGTCAGTAAGATTCAATGCGGCGATCGGCTCACCTACCTCCGCTTCAATAATAGGCTCTTCAAGAAAACTCAGCGGCTCTACGTGCGGGACCGGATAAGAAATAATTCTTTGCGGCAACGCAACGTTTGTGTTATCTGTCACGGCAACGCTAATACGCGTTCCTTCTGCCGCGGCAAGAGCCAATGCCTCAAGATTCCTGGGTTGAGTCTCTACGATAAGCTCACGTTGCGGCGCAGGAGAACGTACCCATTCAGTCACTGCGGCAAGCGTATCGGCGTATGCGGGACTGGCGAAGCTGATATTCAAGGCCATTATTCCGTTAAGGACGCGGCTAAGGAATGGTTTAAGTGAATGTCCTTTTGACGCGGGGGCCAGACTTACGCCATCAAGCACCGTCATCTTTCGCGTCGCCTTTTCTGTACCGTCTACTTTCTCGACAGAAATCTCCGCGATATAGATGCCTGCGGCGGCCGCTCTTCCATTGCGATCGATTGCCTCCCAACGAAGAGTGTGTTCACCTGCGTGCGTAGAAAGCCCTATGCGTTCTTCTATAACCTGGCCGACACTATTATAAATCTTCAATGAGACTGCTTCTGCGCCTGCGGGCACAGAATAGCGGATCGTTGTTCCTTCCAGACCAAAAGGATTGGGATAGTTAGTAAGGCTGAATGAAAATTCATCGCTGGGCTCATTGTTACGTTCTTCTTCGCTGATAACGGTAGGAATAGAATCTCCCAAAAGGCTTCTCAATAACGCAGGATACCACGCCTCTTCCGGCTGCCATTGCGCGCTCCAATACCCTTCTTGCGCCGGACTATAACCAAGCGCATCAACAGCAGGCCTGGGGCCGGCGCGGTAGGTATTAAGGATACTGAATCGTGAAAGAGGGTAGGCGCCTCGGATAAGGTCATTAATAAACCATTCGTAAATAAGCTCTTTGGGCCTGCCAACGCTTGCTTCTCCGGTAAAGGCAAATTCTCCAAGTGCAATAGCCGGTCTTTCTGCGGCATCCTCATAAAGAACATTAAGCTGCCACTCGATCTCAGTAAGTTTCTTGGCAAATAATTCATTTGCAGAAAGTGCCGCGTTCTGGCGTAAGACCGGGTCAGTATATCCGTCCAGCTCCACCACATCCAGATAGCGCGAAGGTATCGCGGTAACCTCGGACCAATCCCTTCCTCCCGGCTCATACGGATTAAGGGTCATCACAAACTTCACGTTACGCGCACCCTCCTGCTCAAAAATCTCACCCACATGAATCCAGGCGTCCTTAAATTTCACGATATCGGTACGCGCGCGCATCCCCCACGGGAACCAGAAGTATGGTTCATGGAAGAGGCGTAAATAAATCGTATCAAGCCCGGACATCTCGGAAGCAATCGCATGTAAGAGCGAATCCAACAACCCGGCATTTACTGCATCTAAGACTCTATTCTCATTCACATATCCTGCAATAAAATCATCATAGGAAATCCCGCCATTATCTCGGTTAATACGGTTAAATCTTTCCCGTTCCGCGTCAATCTTGGCTGCCGCAGTTTCATCAGAGTTCATGCCTTGTGTGATCTGTGCCCAACTCCTAAACTCCAAGGTTACCGCAGGAGTTACTCCCAATTCTTCCAGCGCGGTGGCGCGTTCGACGATGTCAGAATAGTGGTTATCCGCATCGTCTGTTTCGCGTATCGGCTCAAAGATGGTGGTAAAATACGTCCCTACTGACGGGGGCTGACCGAAATAGCGGATATAATTACCTACCCGATGACGCCATCCCGTCCCTTGAAGGTCATGCCCGGCAACACCCATTGCAATAGGCGCCTGCGTCGCACGATCGATGACCTTGATGTCGCTGATAAGCATTGCTCCCGGCTGATCCGCCCTCACCATGAAATCAGTCACTGCACTCCAATTAAAACCTACGGGGGCCCTGCTCAAAAGCCAATCAAACGGAACCACTGCCGCCTGGTTATGCCAGCTATTGGCAAGAATTTCACCGATGGGATAGGCAAGTTCGTGGCCGAGAGAATCCTTTAAGACAATACTGAAGGTATTGCCTTCCCCGAGTACCAGGAAGCGCAAGACATGGGTATCCGCATCGGCAACAAAGGAACTCCAGTCAGGGTTATAGATGTCATAGGAAACGGCGGCATTCTGGGTCCGATGATGGATTGTAAAATATTCGCCTGAACGGGAGAACCCTGCGTAAATCCACGATCCTTGCGCGATATGTTCATCCGCGACCACCCGGACATTCCCCTCATAGGTCATTGCGCGATTGGCAACCAGATCGACCGCATTCTGGAAAACCCCATGTAACGAAGAGAAGACCGTCGTCTGCACCCCATTCTGAGAGATCCCGGTATCGGCCTGTCTTCTGAGCAAATATGCTCCTTCAATGAGTATACCGTCCTCGATAGGATGCTCGTTCTCAAAATACCAAATCTCTCTTCCGTAATGGTAGGAAATCCTATCAATCCTGGTCAAGTCAAGATGGTTGATTGCGGCGAAATCGCTTAAGGGAATGCAGATTGTCTGGGTGCGATTGGTAAGGTGAATAGGGGTCGTTAACAACGAAGCCGGCAGGGTTGCACTTACTTTTTCATCCTGCAGCCTGACATACATATCTCCCTCGCCGGAAATCGTGCGTGCTTCGAGAATTAAATATTCGTATTGGCTGAAATCTCTTTCGGTGGGATCGATATCGTTCCAACGCACATCCCAATCTGGATTGAACCCATTGGGAGAACCTAACGCGAGGATATTTCTTCCTTGGCCTTCCTGAGTGACGACTTTGGGTACTCCCGTCACTATCGGATTATTCTCATGGAAAACTTCCGGATGGAGTACTGCATAGACTTCATGGGCGACATTTTCAACGGTGGCATCTTCGGGGATAATAATATAGCGCGTACCCGCTTCAAAGTAATTAGCGGTGCCGATCTCTGGAGGCCCACGGACGAAGATAGTATGATAACTATTCGCTAACTGACTAAGTGTTGCTTCGGAAATACCATATCTGCTCACCATATCTTCTTCTCGTATAGTGCCGTAGTCTGCGATAATCCCTTGGATACCGCCATTCTGAGAAACCTGCGTATTGACCTCTTCGCGGGTCTTACCTTCTGCGGAGGCATCAGCAGGAATAGTATTTTCTTCTAAACCTCTCAACAATGCTTCAATCTGTTTTCTCTTCTGCTCCACTAACTCTCTTATGCGCACTGCCTCTTCCATTAAGCTAACAAAGCGTGTAAAATCTTTCTGTGCCAAGGCCTCATTCATCTGGGCAGTAATAGGCATTTGCAGCCTTTCAATCTCAAGCTCGATCAACGCCGCCCGCAATTGAATAATTGTTCCCTCATTCCTACTCGGAGCATTTTCCATTTCTCTGATCATTTCTTGCAAACGCTCTTCTTTGCCCGTAAGGATAATCTCATAAAGCTCGCGCGAGAGAGATCTCAATGTCGCCTCTTGCGTTTCATCTAACTCCTGCGCACGCTGCAGCGCAATGATCTTTTTTGTCTTCGCAACGGCCTTATCCTTTGCCTCTTTCGAAAGAAGAGGGAATGAATTATCTAACAGATGATTGGTGGTGTAATCCGCGCTCTCAAATATATTGTGGCGCGATACGAAGTTAAAAAGGTCTCTCTGCGGATAAACTCCCGTATGCGCTTCTACCTGGCCTTCAACCCCCTCAAGTATCATTCTTCCGATACCCTCTCTGCCGTTTGCGCCGTATACGAACTCTTCCATAAATACGACCGTATCACCAAGAACCGGAACTCCGCTGAAAATATTCAATGCCATCTCAATTTCCGGCCCCACAAACATCATCCCTAAGGTTCCGTTGGCAATCATCGAACCGGAAGCACCCAGCGTATGCCAGAAGGCCGTCTTTTTATCAATAAACCTGTTTTGATTCTCCTTCCACATTCTCCAGAATGCCGGAATATCTAAGAAGAAGATAATGATTGCGCTGCTTATGATTAATGCCAAAGTTACTGCTAAAGGATTGGCAAAGGGAACGGGGATTGAAACAATCGTCGCAAGCAATAATCCTTTGGATGAAACCGGCAGCAACCCTAAGAAGTAAGAGCCTACAAATGTGGAAATCGTAGCAATAATTAACCTCTGGCGCGCTAGAGAAATCAACGTATGCGTAAGCACAAAGAATATAGCCATTAAAGCGCTTACGGATTTAACCACAATACTTGAGTTGTCTTTTATGGTAAGACCGAACATAAATGCCGTGTGAGAGGTAAAATCAAGGAAGTGGCGAAGCGTAATAATATCTTTAAGCTGATGCGCCGTCTTTCTCGAAGTGCTTCTTTGCAGTTCTCTATCCGTAGCAACCTTTGCTTGGGTCACTACTTTAATCGCCATATTACCCGGGAGGCTAATCTTATATCCCCATACCGCTAAAGCTAACGGAACAAGTATATGCCTTAAGAAAAACTGGTAGAGAATAAGCATGGTAAATGCTTCAAGAAACCAATCTATTGCCTTTACGGTAAATCCTGTGATGCGATTGCTTAATAAGAGCCTCAAAGCACCACCGATTACAGGAATTCTTAAGAGAATGCGTAATGGCAATCCTTTAAAGAGCTGATATTGATCTTGGCTAAAGGCATCAGACAAGTGACGGACTATGTTTTTAAGAAGTTTCTGTTCGTATGCAGAATCCATGTCGGGATATATTTTCCCGATTACTTCTTCCAATCCAATACTGGGGCCGCGGGTAAGCGGTGAAGCAAAATGCCAGATACCAAATGCAATTAACGCAGCTACGGCCATCCCTGCAAATCCTACTAAATAGGTAAAGGCAAATGCAGCTAACCCGCCGTAAGAAGGAGCGATGGAGATGAAGTGTAAAATGGCATACCCGATACCTAAAGTAGAGAGCATATTTATTACAGGAACTATTGCTTTCTTAATAGAAACAATCGGGCTGGAGGATGTCTCTGCTCTCACCACTGCGCCGAGCACATCCTTAAGCGCCGCTTCCATCTCATTATGCAGGCCTTCGCCGTCGGGCGTCAGTGTACC
>JAHISH010000122.1 GCA_018818365.1 Candidatus Omnitrophota bacterium
GGAAGAATGCTTAGACATTTAGATGAAGAGTTAAAGGAGTTGCACAAGGAAATTTTGAAGATGGGCGTCTTTGCGCAAGAGGCGATCTTTAAGTCCATAGAAGCCCTTAAAAACCGCGATAAAGCCCAGGCCCAGGAGGTCATTACCACTGACGCCAAGGTCGATTCGTTGGAACTTCAGATTGACGAGAAGTGCATTGATTTAATCGCCCGCTATCAGCCGATGGCGGGGGATTTACGCTTTATCACGACGGGAATGAAGATAAACGCGGAATTAGAGCGTATTACAGACCTGGCAGTTGATATTGCAGAGCGAGTCTTAGAATTAGTGGACAAGCCTCTGCTTAAGCCGCTGATCGATATTCCGAAATTGTCGATCATTGCCCAAGGAATGGTGCGCGACTGCATCGATGCGTTTATCAAAAAGGATGTTTCTTTGGCTAAAAAAGTGGTTCTTACCGATCCCGAGGCGGATACCTTGCGCAATTTGGTTTCTGATGAATTGATAAATGATTATATGGCCAAAGACGGAAAGACTGCTGACCGCGCGGTTCCTCTTTTATTGATCGCCAGGCACCTTGAGCGCATATGCGACCATACCACTAATATAGCTGAAGCAGTAGTCTATATGGTAGAAGGTACTGTAATCCGCCACCATCCTGAAAAACTACAAGGATAAGCTTGCATTTTACCGGCCAATATCTCCTTGACCCTCCTAAGCCGGTAGTATATAATTAACTGATAACGTGAGGTTTATATCTTTTTATGAAAGTGAAAATTATCCGTTGGATACAGGGGCAAGTGCGTTCCTCGAAAGCCCAAGGCATTGTCATGGGACTCTCCGGAGGGATTGATTCTAGTGTCGTTGCCGCATTGTCACGTAAGGCAGTAGGCAAAGAAAAGTTTTTGGGCCTTATTTTACCCTGCCATAGCAATAGCCAAGATTACCAGGACGCAAAACTCTTCGCACGAAAGTTTGGCATACGCACCAAAGTGATAGATTTGACAAAGACTTATGATGCACTACTTAAGGTGCTTCCTTCTGCCGGGAGTTTGGCGCGGTCTAATCTTAAACCGCGTTTACGCATGTTAGTATTATATTATTATGCCAATAAATTTAATTACTTGGTCTGTGGTACGGGTAATAGATCAGAGCTGCTCGTCGGTTACTTTACCAAACACGGTGACGGGGCAGTAGACCTTCTGCCCATAGGTAATCTATTTAAGAAACAAGTAGTCTCTCTCGCGAAAGAATTATCGATTCCTGAGCGGATTATTCAAAAAGCCCCGTCTGCAGGGCTTTGGCAAGGTCAGACTGATGAATCCGAAATGGGGATTTCCTATGCAGAATTGGATGGGATCTTAGAATCCCTCGTTTTGGGTAAAAGGAGCAGTTCTTCAAATAAAAAAATCACAAAGGTCCGCATGATGCAGGATCGTTCTGCGCATAAACGGGCTTTGCCCGCGATTTACAATCCATAGGAGGATTCATGAACGAAATCATTGAAATCTTAGAGAAAGATGCGCGTACTTCTCCGGAAGATATTGCCAAGATGCTCAAAAAAAAGCCTGCTGCCATTAAAGAGGCAATAAAGAAGATGGAGAAGGAAGGGATCATCCTTAAATATAAGACCGTGGTCAATCCGGATCTGGTGAAGGAAGAAGCTCCCCGCGTACGCGCCTTGATCGAAGTCAGCATTACTCCTCAGAAAGATTTGGGGTTTGATCGGATCGCAGAACGCATTTATTCCTTTCCTGAAGTCTCCAGTTGCTATCTTGTTTCAGGTACCTATGATCTTCTTCTCATCGTAGAAGGAAAGGACCTGCATACGGTGGCGCGTTTTGTGGCAGAAAAACTTTCGCCTCTTGAGAACGTGAAGGGGACGGCAACGCATTTTCTGCTTAAGAAATATAAGGAAGACGGAGTGATCTTAAAACATAGAGAAGAGAATAAAAGGATTGCAATAACGTATTAGTGATGAAAGATCGAGTTTCTAAAAAAGTAAAAGACATGCAGCCTTCAGGTATCCGGGCATTCTTTGACTTAGTACTGGGAATGAAGGATGTCATTTCTCTTGGTGTCGGAGAGCCTGATTTCGTCACCCCCTGGCAGATACGTGAGGCAGGCATCTATTCGCTTGAAGAGGGGTTTACTTCCTATACTTCGAACAAGGGATTGATGAAATTACGATTATCCATTTCTCGTTACCTGAAGAATAAAACCGGGGTGCAGTATTGCCCTGATGAAGAAATCCTGATTACCGTAGGAGTAAGTGAAGCGGTGGACTTGGCATTACGAACATTAGTAGAACCCGGGGATAAAGTTTTGATTCCCAGCCCTAGCTATGTCTCGTACGCTCCGCTTACCGAATTATTGGGCGCGGAGGCAGTGCGTATCGATACCGGAAAGAACAACTTTAAATTGACTCCTAAAGAATTAGAAAAACATATCGATCCGCGCACTAAACTGATGATCTTTAATTACCCTGCCAATCCAACAGGGACTTCCTATACCAAGAAGGAATTAAAGGAGATTAATAGAGTTCTTCTGAAACATTCGGTCTTTTGTATTACCGATGAGGTCTATGGTGATTTGACCTATGACTTTGAGCATACGCATTTTGCATCATTGGCCGGCGCGCAAAAGAATACTCTTTATCTTGATGGTTTCTCAAAGAGTTATGCCATGACCGGTTGGAGGATAGGGTTTGCCTGTGGCCCCAAAGATATTATTGCGGGCATGACCAAGATCCATCAATATACGATCATGTGCGTTTCGATTACTGCGCAGATGGCAGCATGCGAAGCACTTCAGAGCGGAAGAAGTGCGGTTGAAGAGATGAAACGTGAGTACCGCAGGCGCAGAGAGCTAATCGTTGATGGGTTGCAGAAGATGGGGTTGGATTGCCTGAAACCTGACGGTGCATTCTATGTCTTTCCTTGTGTAAAGAAAACAGGAATGAACGCAATGCAGTTTGCAGAGGGGCTGTTAAAGACGCAGAAAGTAGCAGTAGTCCCCGGGACCGCGTTTGGACCGCACTATGAAAATTATATACGCATTTCCTATGCGTCGAGTATAGAGAATCTTAAAGAGGCCCTCGTCAGAATGAAGGCCTTCTTACAGCGGAGGTAAGTATGGCAAAGAAGACGAAACAAGAGATATTGAAGTTGGTCAAAGAACATAAAGTGAAATTCGTGCGCCTTTTGTTTACCGACGTTTTGGGGTTCTTAAAAGGCTTTGCGATTACCACTGACGAATTGGAAGGGGCACTCGAAGAAGGCATGGGGTTTGACGGTTCTTCCATCGAGGGGTTTGCGCGTATCGAAGAATCCGATATGATTGCCAGGCCTGACCTATCCAGCTTTGCGATTATTCCTTGGCGTTCACATGAGAGCCATACCGTCGCCAGGATGTTTTGCGATATCTATGAGCCAAGCGGCAAGCCCTTTGAAGGAGACCCCCGTTTTGTCCTCAAACGCAATTTAGCCAAGGCAAAAGAAAAGGGCTTTACCTACTATGTGGGCCCGGAGCTGGAGTATTTCTACTTCGCTAATTCCCAAACGCCGCAACCTTTGGATCAAGGGGGGTATTTTGACCTGGTGCCGTTAGATGTCGCCCAGGACTTGCGCCGCGATACTATTCTTACCTTGCAGTCGTTGGGGATCAGGGTTGAATACAGCCATCATGAAGTAGCGATGAGCCAGCATGAAATCGACCTGCGCTATGCCGATGCCTTGACGATGGCAGATAACGTGATGACCTACCGGTTAGTGGTTAAGGAGATCGCCCGTCAGCACGGGGTCTATGCGACCTTTATGCCCAAGCCTATTCACGGGATCAATGGCTCAGGGATGCATGTGCACCAGTCGCTTTTTAAGGGTGAGAAGAATGCGTTCTTCGATGTCAAAGACAGGTACCATCTTTCCGAGATAGGCAAATCCTATACGGCGGGATTATTGCGCCATGCCCAGGAGATTACTTCAGTGACCAGCCAATGGGTTAATTCGTATAAGCGATTGGTTCCTGGGTATGAAGCGCCGGTATACATCTGTTGGGCGAATATGAATCGTTCTGCCCTTATCCGTGTACCGATGTATAAGCCAGGGAAAGAAAAAGCCACGCGTATCGAATACCGTTCGCCGGACCCTTCCTGTAATCCGTATCTTGCGTTCTCTGTGATGTTGGCTGCAGGGCTGGAGGGGATCCAGAAGAAATTCAAGTTAGCACCTCCTGCGAATGACAATATTTATCATATGACCCAGCGAGAACGGGAAATCGCAGGGATTTCTTCTCTTCCCGAAGACCTATGGGAAGCCATTAAGATCACCGAAAAGAGCAAGGTTGTAAGAGAGTCCTTGGGAGAAAAGGTTTTTGAACACTTTATCCGTAACAAGAAGATGGAGTGGGATGAGTATAAATCTCAGGTAACCCAATACGAAATAAATAAATATCTTCCTATCCTCTAATACATGGCGGTAAAAAAGAATAATACGAAAAAGGGATACCAGCTTTATATCAAACAGATTGAGGCGCTCTCGAAAGTAGCGAATCTCATTATTTCCGGGATGTATCTGGAAGAGCTCTTGCGTCTGATCGTGAGTGTCACCGCGGAGATTATGAATTCCAAGATTTCCTCGCTGATGCTCCTTGATCCTGAACGTAAGGAGTTGGTGATACGGGCAACCCAATCCGTCTCCGAAGAGTACAACAAAAAGCCTAATATGAAATTGGGCAACGGGATCGCCGGTAAAGTAGCGCTGGAGAATAAGCCGATTTGTGTCCTTGATATCAAAGAAGATCTGCGGTATTTGAATCGGGATATTGCTAAAAAAGAAGGGCTTTGTTCTCTGGCTAGTGTTCCTTTGGCGGTCAAAGGACGGGTCATCGGGGTCTTGAATTGCTATACTTCTAAAAGACATCAATTTACCAAACACGAACTTGATCTTCTCGCCGCGTTGGCCAACCAGGCGGCAATCGCGATCGAAAACGCAGAACTTGATTTGAGGGCGCGTAGTGCCGAAGAGGCCCTTACCACCCGTAAGCTGGTAGAACGGGCAAAAGATATCCTTTCACAAGAGGCACATATTCTTCCTTCCGAAGCATACCGCTTGATACAAAAACAGAGTATGGATAGCCGTAAATCCATGCGGGAAGTTGCCGAAGCAATTATTATGGCGCAGGAGATAAAGAGTAAGGGCTCCAAGTAATTAAGGAGGGGAGTTTCTCCTTGACTTTTTGAGTAATTTTCGCTATTAAATAAGATATGCCGATAAGAAATATACGGTATCCGCGTTACGGTGTTGCTCCTCTAATATTTCTTTCCGTTTTTTTTCAAGCCATCGCAGTGTATAGCCAAGAGTTCCCTTCTAATGAGGTCCGCCAGGAAGCAGAGAAAATTACCCAAAGAAAGCAGGCGGAGCTCTATAGTGCGGAAGGCATCGAAAAACAAAATAGCAACGATCTGTTGGAAGCGATGACGTTGCATTCCAAGGCCATAGAGGTCGACCC
>JAHISH010000123.1 GCA_018818365.1 Candidatus Omnitrophota bacterium
TTCACCATGTTGCGTATAATCCCGCGCCTGGCAGAGATTATTACACGCGAGAAGATCGACATCGTACACGCCCGTTCGCGCGTCCCGGCGTGGATTGCTTATTTTTCCTGTCTTCTTACGCATACCATCTTTATTACGACCTGCCACGGCTATTATGCGAAACATCTTTTTACCAAGGTGATGGGATGGGGCCAGCGTGTGATCGTGCTTAGCAACGTAATTGCCCGGCATATGATCGAAGATTTCGGTGTCCCTTATCAGCGCATACGGCTAGTGCCGCGCAGCGTGGATTTAGAGAAGTTTGAATTTATCAGCCCTGAGAAAAAGAGAAAAGGCGAAATCCATGTGGGGATCATAGGAAGGATTACGCCGCTTAAAGGGCATATGCCGTTTATTAAGGCGATGGCAAGGGTGATACGGGCTATCCCGTCGCTTAAGATCTGGGTTGTCGGAGACGCCCCGCCTTCAAAAGAAACATATAAGGAAGAGTTACAGGTGTTAGTAAGAAGGCTGGGGCTTTGGGATCATACGGAGTTCCTCGGCACCCAGCGCGATATCCCGGAAGTACTGTCGCATCTGGATGTGTTGGTTCTGGCGACGACTACCCACGAGGCCTTTGGCCGGGTGATTATTGAGGCGCAGGCAGCGGGAGTTCCCGTGGTCGCCACCGAGGTCGGAGGGGTCATTGACGTTATTGAGCATGAGAAAACCGGGCTTCTTGTTCAGCCTTCTGACCCGGTGAGTATGGCAGAGGCAGTGATTAGAATTGTGCAAGACCCGGTATTCGCACGCGACCTGGCCGAAAATGCATACAAGAAGGTTAAGAAGCTCTACCATGTGGAGCGAATGGTCAAGAATACTCTCGATGTGTATGAGGACGCGATGAAGCATCGGAAGATATTGATTATTAAATTCAGTTCTTTGGGAGACGTAATACTTTCAACCGCCGCATTGCGCCAGCTGCGTAAGAAGTTCGACAAGAGTTATTCCATTTCTCTTCTCACCAGCGAGGAGAACAAGGATGTGCTTTTGCGGTGTCCGTATATTGATGAGTTGCTGGTGGCGGATTTTAATAATAAAGATAAAGGTTTTTACGGCCTTATGCGTTTAGGTCATTTTTTGCGCAAGAAACAATTTGATATAGTCTTTGATCTTCAGAATAACCGTAAGAGCCATCTCTTGGCATATTATTCGGGTGCGTACCACCGGTACGGATATGATAATAAGAAGTTTTCTTTTCTGCTGAACCATCGTATCCCCGATGATAAGCCGCCGATTGATCCGGTGACGCATCAATTCCGGGTTTTAAAGATGGCGGGGGTGACATTGGAAGATCCCCATCTTGAGCTCTGGCCGTCGGAAGAAGACCGGCAGAGTGTGGACGAATTTTTGAGTGCCGAGTGGCTTAGTGCCGCGCAGAAGATAGTGGGGATAAATTTAAGCGCCAGCCGGCGTTGGCTGACCAAGAGCTGGCCTATGCCGCAGCTGGTTAAATTCTGCGAGGAGCTTGGGAGACGGGATATCCGCGTGGTGCTTACCGGCAGTGCAAGCGACCGTGAGGCGGCTGAATCTTTGGTTGCCAGAGCAAAAGGGGCAAAGCTTATCAATATGTGCGCACGTACCAGCATCAATCAATTGGCCTGTCTTATTAAACGTTGCGACGTGTATGTCAGTGCGGATTCTTCTCCGTTGCATGTGTCCGCGGCCATGGAAATCCCTTTTGTTTCTTTATTCGGGCCGACTGATCCGCGCCGGCACATGCCTCCGGCGAAAAACTTTATTTTGATCCGTAAGAATATCCCTTGCAGCCCTTGTTACCGGCCGAAATGTAGTAGCAAGAAATGTATGGCGATGATTTCCAGCGATGAGGTCATCGGGGCAGTGGAGAAGCTTTTAAAAGTTTAATGAATATTTTACTTATCACCAACCATCTAAACGTCGGAGGCATTACCAGCTACTGCCTTACCTTGGCAGGGGGCCTTAAGAAAATGGGGCACCAGGTCTTTATCGCTTCAAGCGGCGGCGATAAGGTTGAGGCTTTCAAACAAGGGAATATCCGTTTTATTCCGGTACCCTTACGCACGAAACAGGAGATACATCCCAAACTTCTGGTAAGTGCGCTGCGATTAGCTTCATTGATCAAGAAAGAGAAGATCGAAGTGGTGCATACGCATAGCCGTACCACGCAGGTGGTGGGGTGTTTGTTAGCGCGCTATACGAAA
>JAHISH010000124.1 GCA_018818365.1 Candidatus Omnitrophota bacterium
CCGAGGGTGCGCGCATACCGCGAATGAGTATGTGTCGATTGATAACGTATATAAAGGGGCACGGGCACTGGAGAAGTTTCTTACGCAGTATCGATTTTGTTAACAAGGAGTGGCTATGGAAGGAATTACCGTATTAAAACGTCCTCGAATGAAAAATCCTTGTCTTGTGGTCGCCTGGCCGGGGATGGGAGAGGTTGCGTATAAAGCAGCCACCTATATGGTAGATCAGCTTAAGGCAGAGGAGTTCGCGCGGATACTCCCGGAGGATTTCTTTTACCTGACCGGAAGCGATATACAAGAAGGGGTGCTTACGGTTCCGGAGTTGCCGAAAAGCAGCTTCTATTACTGGCGTAATCCCCAGCTTAGGCGTAGCGCAGGCATCCCTTTTAGCCCCAAAAGCGACGCGCGCGATCTCATTATTTTTGTCAGTAATGCGCAGCCCGATTTAGCCCGTGCCGATATCTATTCAAAAAGGATCCTGCAGGTTGCCAAGATGTTCGGCGTAGATACCGTAATCAGCTTTGCATCAATGCCGCAGCCGATAGACCATACCCAAGAGTCAGGGGTATGGGGGGCTTCCACTTCTACGGAACTGAATAGTACCTTGCGAAAGTTTAATTTCCGGATTTTAAACGAAGGCCAGATTAGCGGCATGAATGGGCTATTCTTAGGATTGGCAAAGAAAGAAGGCTTTAAGGGATTTTGCTTGCTCGGGGAAATCCCTCTTTATACTATCCAGATAGAAAATCCCCGAGCTGCACTTGCCGTGTTGGGTGCCTTTTCAAAGGTATTCAATATCCGTTTTGATTTTTCGGCACTGGTAGAGCAGATTCATACCATGGAAGGGGAGATCAATAGAATGCTGGAGTACCTTAAACTTGGGGCACAAGGGCATAGTGGTCCTATCGGGGAAGAAGAAATAGAACGGATTAAAAAAACCTTAAGCCAACTGACGAAATTGCCACATTCGGTCAAAGATAAGATCGACAAGCTATTTGAGTCGACCAAGGTCGATATCTCTAAGGCGCATGAACTGAAAGCGGAACTTGATAAGTGGAATGTCTATAAAGATTATGAAGATAAGTTTCTCGACTTGTTTAAAAGAAACAAAGGAAAAGGGAACTAATGAATAACCCGTCCCCGGGGAATATCGTTGAGAAGAATACAGGGGCTCTTCCCGCAGAATCATTGCGCATTAAGTCCTTCATCTTTGACCTGGGCAGAGTCTTGATTGATTTCGACCATCTGCGTGCCGCAGAGCGCATTGCGCGGTATACCGTTAAGACCCCAGAGCAGATCTACCGGCTCTTTTTTGATTCAGCGCTTACCCAGGCGTTTGAAGAGGGGCGCCTTTCGCCCGAGGAGTTTTATGGCGAGGTAAAAAAAGCCCTTGCTATTGATATCGACTATCAGAGTTTTGTCTCTCTGTGGAATGAAATATTTTTTTTGAGCGAGAAAAATCTGCAGGTCTATCAAATCGCTACTTCTCTTATGTCGCGTTACCAGGTACTCATTCTTTCGAATATTAATATCCTGCACCTTGAATACATTAAAAAGATATTCCCCGTCTTTAGTGCCTTTTCGCATTTCCTTGCCTCTTGCGAATTAGGGATAATAAAACCTAATCCGGCTATCTATAGAAAAGCCCTTCGCATTTTACAGACATCCCCCGCAGAAACCTTCTATACCGATGATCGTATCGAATTGGTGGCTAGTGCCCGTGAATTAGGGATGCATGGTTTTTTGTTTGAGTCGGTAGAAACGCTTAAGAGCGATTTGGCAGCATGCGCAATCGATGTTTTTGAAACAAGGCGTCCCCATGGGTAAAATCCTCCTGGCCCACGGTAGCGGCGGAAAACTCACCCACGAACTGATCAAGGAAGTATTTCATAAGAGATTCTCCAACCCGGTTCTGGCCGAGTATACTGATAGTGCGATCCTTGATTATAAAGAGCCGCTTGCGTTTACCACCGATTCCTTTGTGGTGAATCCTTTGTTTTTCCCGGGAGGAGATATCGGTACGCTTGCAGTCTGCGGGACAATCAATGATTTGACGATGGTAGGCGCAGAGGCGCAGTATTTGGCGCTTTCCATGATTATAGAAGAGGGGACAGATATTTCCCTGATAGAGAGAATTGCTACTTCGATCGCCTCCGTAGCCCGCATAAATAAAGTACGCGTGGTTACCGGAGACACGAAAGTGGTGGAAAAAGGCGCCTGCGACAAAGTGTTTATCAATACTTCGGGAGTCGGAGTGCTTGTCGCCAAGAAAAAGCCTTCGGTAAAGAATATCCGTTGCGGCGATAAGATACTTCTTACCGGGTGTCTGGCCAACCATGGATTAGCCGTTTTATCCGCGCGGCAGGGATTAGGATTAAAAGGAGAGATTAAAAGCGATTGCGCAGCGTTACAGGGGCTACTTCTTCCTCTTTTAAAGAAGACGGATGCGGTTCGCTTCCTGCGGGACCCTACTCGGGGGGGCGCGGCGACAACGCTCAACGAGGTTGCGGAATCGACAGGCCTTGCGCTGAACATTCGGGAAGACGCGTTGCCGATCGCCTCCAAGGTAAGAGCGGCGACGGAACTATTCGGGATAGACCCTTTGTATATCGCCAATGAAGGGATTGCGCTTCTTATCGTCGCGCAAGAAAGCGAACCAGAGGCCTTGCGTTTCTTAAGGCAACATCCCTTAGGCCGGCGTGCGTGTAGTATCGGAACTGTTTCTAAAGAGCCGAAATCAAAAGTAATTCTTGAGACTTCCTTGGGAACAAAGCGAATTGTGGAAATGTTGTCCCATGATATGCTTCCGCGTATCTGTTAATGGCAAAAATACTTGACAATGAATTCATATTGTGATAAAAAATAAAGCAGAAGGAAAGTAAAAAACTCTTGGAGGTTATACAAGTCACATTGAAAACATAACGGGAAGGTGAGGGCTCTTGTAAGAGGAATAAAGAGCCCTTTATTTTTGTTATTTTATGAAAACCGTCGGCCTGACCTACGATTTAAAGACAGATTATGAATTCCAGGAGGGAGATCCTCCGGATGCAAATGCAGAATTTGACCATCCCTCCACCATAGATGTGATTGCCGATGCGATTGAAACGCAAGGATTCAAGGTGAAGCGTATCGGCAACGTTTCTTGCCTACTTGAGAAAATCGGCAATCTTGATGTCGATATCGTCTTTAATATTTCCGAAGGGGTAAAAGGAAGAAACAGGGAATCGCAGGTGCCGATTATCCTGGAAATGGCGGGGATCCCTTTTGTGGGGGCGGATGCGCTTACTCTAGGGATAACCCTTGATAAGGTGATGGCAAAAAAAATATTTATCGCGGAAAAAATCTCTACCCCGAAGTTTTTTGAAGTCAAACATGTCGAAGAGTTAATCAATGCCGACCATTGCAAATTCCCTCTTATCGTCAAGCCACGTTTTGAAGGTTCGTCAAAGGGCCTGAGTGAAGATTCCCGTGTCGCCAATAAAGAAAGCCTAAAAAGACAGGTTGAATATGTCATAACGACGTACCGGCAGCCTGCGCTGGTAGAAGAATTTATTTCGGGGCAGGAGTTTACCGTGGCTATCGTGGGCAATGACCCTCCCGTTGCGCTGCCGGTAGTGCAGATAAAAATTGACGGAAGGCTGAATCTTAAACAAAAATTTTATACCTTTGCGCGTATTACTTCCGATCGCCTCGAGTACATCTGCCCGGCGAAGATTTCACAAGAGTTAAAAGAAAAGATTATGAATCTGGCCATTCAGACCTATGAATCGGTGGAGTGTCGTGATTTCGGAAGGGTAGATTTTAGGGTCGACAGCGAGGGCAGACCGTACGTCTTAGAGATTAACCCCCTTCCTTCTTTGTCGACGGAGGATGTCTTCCCTCTGGCGGCCAAGGCCATCGGCTCTTCGTACGAAGAGATGATGGGAAAGATATTGCGGGTTGCACTTGCAAGGCACAATCTAAATTAGGATGAAGATTGCCTTAACCTACAATCTGAAAAAAAAAGATTCGACGAAGCCCGCAGATTATTTTTCCGAATGCGACTCTCAGGAAACGGTCAATGCCATTATTTCCGCGTTACAGTCAAAAGGCCATAGCGTCGAGGCCGTGGATGTAGAGCCCCCGCAAGTCTTCTCCTATTTTCGTCAAAACCGCGTGGATATGGTCTTTAATATCGCGGAAGGAAAGCGTGGCAGATTCCGCGAATCGGAGATTCCCGCGATACTTGATTACTTGGATATCCCCTATACCGGTTCCAATACTTTCTCTCTGGCATTAGCGCTGAATAAAACACTTACTAAGAAGATCCTTAAGGCAGAAAGTATTCCTACTCCTGATTTTCAGCTTTTTGAGACGGGGAACGAACAAGTCGATCCTACTTTGCGCTTTCCTTTGATTGTAAAGCCGAACTGTGAAGGCTCCGCAAAAGGAATTAGTTCTTCCAATGTGGTTCATGAAGAAGAGGCGCTCTACAAAAAGGTAAGAGAGATCATTGTTATGTACCATCAGGCGGCGCTGGTCGAAGAGTTTATTGAAGGCAAGGAATTAACCATTGGGATTCTGGAGAACGGCAAGACGACCATTTTGCCCATTCTTGAAATCGATTTCGCTGATTGTGTTGCCAGCGGTGAGTATTTTTATTCCTGGAGGATGAAGGAGTTCCAAGGGAATAAAGAGATGGGGCTGCTTCCTACCTTTCACTGCCCCGCGCGCCTAGACAAACATACCGAATCTTTGGTGAAGCAGACTGCCTTACGCACCCATCATGCCGTAGGGTGTTTCGATATTTCGCGTACGGATATTCGTTTAAGCAAAGATAATATCCCCTATGTACTGGAGATCAATCTTCTGCCTGGGCTTAATCCCCGGGAATCTAATTTCCCGATTATGGCCTATGCGGCGGGAATGCGATACGAAGACCTTATTGAAGCGATTGTGATGAGCGCGATGAAGCGCAGAAAGGGGCTTTAAGTGGGCAATCTGACTACCACGGAAAACCAGAAACACGCTCAGGAGGCGCCTGTACGGCCACCGAAGAGGTCTCTGGATTACCAACAGATAAGTCTCTATAAAG
>JAHISH010000002.1 GCA_018818365.1 Candidatus Omnitrophota bacterium
CACGCATAAAGGAATATGAAAAATCTCTATTACGAAGTAGACAAGTGTGTCGCGTGTAAATCCTGTGAGGTTGCCTGCAGTATCGCGCACTCGGCGACCGGAGATTTATTCAAAGTGATCCGGGAAGAAGTCCTGTCACTGCCGCGCAAGAAGATCCATGCCTCAAAGAACAAGAACTATCCTGTCTCCTGCAGGCATTGCCAAGAACCCCTGTGCGTGGACGCCTGTATGGCCAAGGCCCTGGAGTACAATGAAGAAAAAGGTTTAGTGCTACACGATGAGTCTCGCTGCGTGGGGTGCTGGATGTGCGTGATGGTCTGTCCCTATACGGCGATCAGGCCGAACATAAAGACAAAGATACCGGTGCGCTGCGATAAATGCAGCGATAAAGACCAGCCTCAATGTGTGAAGGCTTGTCCTACCCATGCCATACTCTGGCAAGAAGAGGCAGTGACAAAAAGATGAAAAACTTTATCATTATCGGAAATTCTGCGGCAGGAATCGCTGCGATAGAGGCAATACGCAAGATTGATACTGTATCCAAAATCACCGTTATCTCTGACGAAGAGTATCCCGCGTATTGCCGTTGTTTGATATCGTATTATCTGGCAGGGCAGACCAAAGAAAAGGATATATTCTATCGGACAGAGAGTTTCTACCGCGCGCATAATGTCGAGCTTTTATTGAACAAAAAAGTCGCGCGCGTTGACCCCAAAAAAGGCCGCGTGGTGCTGCGGGATAGAAACCAGCGTTCCTTTGACGGCCTTTTGATCGCCACGGGCGCAACTCCTAAGATCCCCGAGGCAGTCAAGGGGATTAAGAAGACGGGGGTATTCGGATTACGCACCCTCCAGGATGCCAAGGCTATCGCCGAGCTTTTGCCGGTCACCAAGGCCGCCTTTGTATTAGGGGGAGGCCTCGTGGGGTTGAAGACCGCCTACGCCTTAAGAAAAAAAAGAATCGACGTGAAGGTGGTGGTTAAATCCAAACAGATCCTTTCGCAGATCTTGGATTACGACGGTGCCTCTTTTGTGCAGAGGAGGCTTCAGGAGAACGGCATCGATATCCTCTTAGGCCAGGATATCACCGAGATCATCGGAGAAGGAGAGATCCGCGCGGTAAAACTTGATTCAGGCAAGGCCTATGATTGTTCGATGGTCATCGTCGGTAAAGGCGTCTCCCCGAATATCGACCTTATCAAGGATACAGAGATCAAGGTCAATGAAGGCATTGTTGCCGACTCTTCTTTGCAGACAAGCGTCCCTTCGATCTATGCCGCAGGCGATGTCTGCGAGAGTCTTGATCTTACCCGGGGAGCGCATGCGGTCAATGCCCTCTGGCCGGTTGCCGTGGAACAGGGTAAAATTGCCGGAACCAATATGGCCGGCGGAAACCTGCGCTACGATGGATCCCTGGGAATGAATTCTTTAGAGTTCTTCGGCCTTCCTACGATCTCATTAGGGATATATAGGCCTGAAGCAGGGGAGAAGTTCGAGGAACTTAAAAAAAGCGATCCCGGCGCACAGGTATATAAGAAGCTTCTCTTAAAAGATAATCATCTGGTCGGTGCGGTGCTGGTCGGTGATATTAAAAGTAGCGGCGCGTACCTGAGGCTCATCCGCGAAAGAATCGATTGTTCGAGTATCAAAGATATGCTCCTGCAGGAAGATTTCGGATATCCCCACATTGTGGACTTTGTTAAAGAAAAGGAGAACGTATATGTCTAAGATCGTCGCAGAAGCAGCCATACGCGGTGCCCATGCAATCTATAAAGAGGCATCGGATTTCTTGACTAAGGCGATAGAAGAGAAAGGGCCGTCCCAGAAAATCGGGTTTCCTGAGACGGCATTTTATCTGCCTATGGCCAATGCCCTTTTGGGCGCCAAGGTTGAGACGCTCAAAGACGCATCGCTCATTTTAGCGCACGCCCAGTCGCTCTTGCCGCAGTTGCCCTCTGAAAAAGTCTGGCTTCCTTATTTAGGGGATGCGCTTAATGCGGGGATGTCCGCGCTTTTCTGCGAAGAGATCATAATGGTCTTGCGCTATTTGTATGCGCAGGAGCCGCAAAAGGATTGCAACGGCTTTTTTACCGATACGATCATGCGTTCTTTAGGTATCCAGCTTGTCGACGGCCGCATGCCGGGATTCGCCGCGATATTAGGGGCGGCACCCGATAATAAGACCGCGGTCGCAATCGTGCGCGAATTGCAGGAGAGGAATATCCTGATCTTTGTAGGGTCTTCGGTAAAGGGCCGATCCATTATCGACCAATTATTGGAAGAGGACGTCCAGATGGGCTGGGATAATTATATAGTTCCTTACGGCCGCGATACCCTTTCGGCGATATATCCTTTGCACTGGGCGATCCGCTCCGCGCTTACCTTCGGCGGTCTTAAGCCCGGCTCGGATAAGAATCTTCTTTATACCAAGGAGCGCGTCTTTGCGTTCGGTTTGGTATTAGGAGAACTTGATGATATAAAATATGCCACCGGGGCAGGCGCAATTAACATGGGATTCCCCATTATTGCAGATACGGATATCCCCGAGATAAAACCGTCGGGTATTACTACCTACGAGGCATTAGTGAAGGAATTGGATTATAAGAAGATCGTTTCGCGCTGTATCGAGGTGCGGGGGATCAAGGTGAAAGTAAGTTCTATCCCTGTGCCGGTCTCCTATGCGGCGGCATTCGAGGGTGAGCGCGTACGCAAGGAACAGTTACACGTCGAATTCGGAGGAAAGGCAAGCACGGCCTTCGAGTTTTTAACTACCACGAATCTGAACGAGATAGAAGATGGGAAGGTGGAGCTTATCGGTCCGGACATCGACCAGTTGGAGAAAGGGAGTAAATCCTTGCCGTTGGCGATCACTATTGCGGTAGCCGGACGCAAGATGCAAAAAGATTTTGAGCCGATTCTGGAACGTCAGGTTCATCGTTTCATTAATTACGCCATGGGGTTGATGCATATGGGGCAGCGCGATATGATCTGGGTGCGTGTCAGCAAGGATGCCTTTGCAAAGGGGTTACGCCTGAAGCATCTGGGGGTAATGATCCATGCGATGCTTCATCAGGAATACAATGCCATCGTCGATAAGGTGCAGATCACTCTTTACACCAAACAGGAGGATGTGGATCGGCTTGTAGAGGGGGCGCTCAAGGTCTTTGCCGAGCGCGACGAGCGCTTAGGCGGGATGAACGATGAGAGCGTCGATACTTTTTATTCCTGTCTTTTATGCCAATCATTTGCGCCAAATCATATCTGTGTGATCACTCCGGAGCGCCTTGGCCTCTGCGGCGCCTACTCGTGGCTCGACGGAAAGGCCTCGTATGAGATCACCCCCACCGGCCCCAATCAACCGATCCCTAAAGGAGAGGTGCTTGATGCGCGTGTGGGGCAGTGGAAGAATATTAACGAGTTTGTGTATTTGAAGTCTAATAAGAGTATCGAGAAGGTGAGCATGTATTCGCTGATGGATTCTCCGCAATCGTCCTGCGGATGTTTTGAGTGTATCGTCGCGATTATCCCTGAGGCAAACGGCGTGATGGTGGTGCACCGCGATTTCTCCGGGATTACTCCCTGCGGCATGGGATTTACCACGCTGGCCGGTTCAGTCGGCGGGGGAGTGCAGACCCCGGGATTCCTTGGAGTCGGGAAACTCTATATTGCCAGCAAAAAATTTATCGCCGCCGAAGGGGGGCTGAAACGGTTGGTCTGGATGCCCAAGGAATTAAAAGAGCTTCTCGCCGAGAAACTGAAGAAACGCTGCCAAGAGATTGGGGAGCCTGATTTTATAGAAAAAATCGCCGATGAGACGGTGGCCACTACCTCCGAGGAACTTTTGGCATTTTTGACGAAAGTCAATCATCCTGCGTTAGTTATGGAATCGTTGATATAGTTTTGAAGAGAAGATAATTTTATTTTTTTCTTGACACCGCAGGCGCAATATGTATAATACATCTAAAGTCTATGAGAATAAACATCTTCCGAAATAAAATTTCCGTAATCACCCCCGCAGTCTGTGTGCTCATGATTGCTTCATTCTGCGCGGCAGAAGAAGCCGCCGATACCTCTCTGCCTAATTACGGTTACTTACAGTATGGAAGTATCCCCGAGAAGAAGAAAGAGACAGTGCTTGTGTTTTCCTCAGGGGAAGAAGATATAACGCAAGTAAGGTCGCCGATATCAAGTGTACTCCAAAAGAATAAAGAAGAGGGAAAGGAATCAGGCTTAAGCCCTCTCCAATCACAGGCTCGAGAGTACCGTTCCCAGGGGCTAGAGATGCAGCAGGTGGGGAATCTGGAAGGAGCAATGTCTTTTTATCAAAAGGCGGTAGAACTCGATCCGGGATTTGCCATGGCGTACAACGATTTAGGTATCCTGTATGAAGCAGTAGGTGATCTGGACAGGGCAGAGTCATGTTATTTACGGGCGGTAAATTTAGATAAGGAGTATGTCAGCCCCTATTCGAACCTGGCCCTTCTTTATGAGAATAAGCGTGAATTCAGGAAAGCAGCGTATTACTGGGAGAAGAGAATCGAGGTTGGTTCTTCTGATGATATCTGGACCAAGAAGGCAGAAGCAAGGCTTGATGATTTATGCAAAG
>JAHISH010000125.1 GCA_018818365.1 Candidatus Omnitrophota bacterium
CGCCTGAAGTAAGAGACTGATTGACTCTTTCCTGCCAGGCCTTGCCCACGGGGGAACTCTTTCCGAAACCAAACCCCATGCCATATAAACGGGCAAACATCTCCTCAGGGATCATCCATTCTTCATCCGTCAACGACGAAGGCCCTTCAAGCGGAGTATGCACAGTATTCGAACGTAGAATCGTCACGAATCGCCCATCGGGAAGCAAGAGCCCATAATCGATACACCATGACCGCCCAGGCCCGGCAGTATCAATATACCAATTCATCGCATGATCTGCGACTTCTATATCGAAATAGCGGTGCGCATTCTTGCCGTTAAAGATAACCTGGCTTACGTCATACACCCGCAAGAGGCGTTTGGCGCGAAAAAACAAATCCCGGAATTCGTTCTTTAACTTTTCCCACGTCGCGCCGCAGACTTCCCAATAGCAATGCAGCCAACGCGGATCGCGCACCTGCAAAATAATCCTATCAAGACCATACTGAGGGGACAGTTCCGTAGGCATCATCTTTCGCATGCGTGACGGTTCAGGATGAGAAAACTTCGAACGCTCGACAATTAACTCGTCGGCACCTAGCGTCTCTTTAGGAATCGACGTGGTGACTTTCTTCTTGGATATTAAAAACCCATTCTTTTTACCCGTCTTCACGGTATTCCTGCGGGGATACTTTTTTACCTTTGCCTGTGCCTTCTTTAGCGTTTCCTTCAGTTTTCGTAACACCATATGCCCACCCCCCTTTCATCCCTACACACACATTTTACTAATAAAAAAGGGGACTTGCGTATCCCCTCTCGTACCACCTCTTCCTCATCTGCCTCATCTTTCAGTACATAAAGATTATTTCCTACCGAGTTTTCCCTTCGCTAATCGGTGCGGCCTTGCTGCCTTGTTCTCCTGGATCTTCGGGCTGCCGAAGCTCCTCTAATTGCTTCTTAAGATTCTGATTAATAAGCCGCTCTTGCGCTAATGTCTCCTTTGTCGCTTCATGCAGCGCGTTCTCATTAAGGCGTTCTTTTTCTTTATCCATCAGTTTCTTCTTCAACGCCCCGTTCTCATCTACCAACTTTACACTCTTCTCTTCAAAGTCTAACCGCGAAGACATCTCTCTGCGCCACTTTTCTTTCTGCCGGTATTCGTTATTACATGAACGGATGCTGGTGCCAAAAGAAATAAGAAACAATACCGTAACGAAGGCACACACCCTGTTCTTACGACCGTCTTCCATTGTACGCCTCGTGCGGCTACTTCACGTTCTGCAGCGGTTCCTTACGGGGGACCTCGGATTTCTGAGATTTCGTAGACTTCTTGACCTTGGTCACCTGAGGCAAGATTACAATCTCTACCCTGCGGTTTAACTGCCGGCCGTCCTTGATATCATTAGAAGCTACCGGGCGGTATTCCCCATAGCCGATTGCCGAAAGACGGTCCGGAGAAATCCCTTTTTCATTCACTAAATAATGCAATACGCTCAATGCGCGCGATGTAGAAAGCTCCCAATTGGATTTCCACCCGGAGAAACGGATAGGCTGATTATCAGTATGCCCTTCGATCCCCACATTTAACGTCGGCACATTCTCTTCCAGAACCCGTGCCACTTTGTCGAGAATACCGTGGGCTTCGCTTCGGATCTTCGCCTTTCCCGAATCGAATAAAAGATCACCTACCACCGTAATAACCAGGCCTTTTTCCATCATCTGTAGCTTGACTTGTTTATCTTTTATCTCGGTACTAAGCCGTTCTTCCAATAATTTGCTGACTGACGTAAGCTCATCCAGCTGCGCCGAGAGCTCCTCGATCTTCTGCATGTCGGAACGTCTGCCGGACTGGAATATAAATGTACAACCCGAAAGCATCGTACTACTCAAAAACAGCACTCCCAGCGTCTTTAAAAAACTTGCGTTCATGGGATCCCTCCCTTTTAGTAGAAATTTTGATTGAAAAATACAGTTTCGTTGATGGCGGCTCTTAAGAAGATTAATGTTAGTACTATACCATAAGGCCCTTGAGCCGTCAAGGTTTTTTAACCCGTCTTTAAAGCAAAATCGTATCCTGGCGCGAAGACCCCACTGATACCATGGTAATCTTTGCCCTCAGATGATCCTTCAAGAAACTTAAATAATCCTTGGCATGGGGATGCAACTCTCTATAACTGCTTGGCTTATATGGCCTTTTATCCCAACCGGAGAATTCCTTATAAATCGGCTTTGCATTCTTAATCACCTCAAAATCATGCGGGAATGCGGTAAACCGCTTACCTTTATATATATACGCAGTGCAGACCTTGATCGTAGGCATCCCATCGAGCACATCCATCTTCGTAATCGCCAATTCAGATATCCCATTGAGGATCACAGAAGCCCGGGCCATAACCGCATCAAACCAGCCGCACCGGCGTGGCCTGCCGGTAGTGGCGCCGAACTCGCTGCCTCGCTCACGGACGATCTTTCCGAAACGTGAAGAAAACTCCGTAGGGAACGGCCCTTCTCCGACACGGGTTGTATAGGCTTTGACAACGCCGATGACTTTATCAATATGAACCGGAGAGATACCGCTTCCGATACACGCCCCTCCCGCAGTCGTAGAAGAAGAAGTCACAAAAGGATAGGTGCCGAAATCAATATCTAAGAATGTTCCCTGGGCTCCTTCGAAAAGCACCTCCTTGCGGCGCCGGTGTGCTTCGTTTAGAAGCATAGCCGTATCACAGATAGATGAGCCAAATTCCCTGCCGTAGCCAAGGTACTCTTTATAGATTTTTTCGAAGGAGAAACCGGGATTCCCGTAGACCTTTTTGAATATTTCGTTCTTCTCGTTAAGGTTATCGCGTAGCTTTTGCCGTAATACGCCTGGATTCAGAAGATCGACCATACGGATACCACAACGGTTGATCTTATCAGCATAACAAGGGCCTATCCCTCGCCCGGTAGTCCCGATCTTTTGCGTCCTTTTGGTCTCGCGTAACTGATCGAGGATCCGGTGATACGGCAAGATTACATGTGCCAGTGTCGAGATCTTCAGCCTCTTGCCTATGTGCAGGCCGCATTTTTGCAGATCGTTGATCTCTTTGAGTAAGACCGCGGGGTCAATGACGACTCCGTTGCCGATACAACATATTTTATCCTTATGCAGGATACCCGACGGCATCAGATGAAAGATGTATTCTTTATTTTGTACCACCACGGTATGCCCCGCGTTATTGCCCCCCTGATAGCGGACGATATAATCGGCCTTCGCAGACAAAATATCTATTATCTTGCCCTTGCCTTCATCTCCCCATTGCATTCCTACTAATACGATATTCATATGGCTTCCTTAGGGCGACATGGTAAAGATCTTGCGCGCAATATCAGGGAAGGTGGCGATAAACTTTAATTCGTCTCCTACCAGCGGCAACTGATTATGCACATTTGCATAGCGCACCAGCTCCAAGACCTTCGTTGCCTCTGCGTCATCCTTAAACGATATTTCCAACTTATCGTATACGTTGCAGAAACCTTTTATTCCAGAGTATTCTCCTGTGGTAATCTGGCGTCCGGTCTCAATAATCTCCGGTTCACCACGGCCCAATTCTTCGTAGTCGTAAAGCTCATAATTACGCCTATCCTTTAACGCTCCGTCAGCATGAATCCCCGATTCATGGGCAAAGGCATTGGACCCTACTCCCGGCTGGTTTATCGGTATGGGGACTCCAAAGGCGTATGAGGCGTATTTACTTAGTTTCCAGGCTACTTTGGGGTTTATGCGTTCGTCTAACTGATAATCCTGCATCATATTCCCGTATTTGATCGCCAAAATCACCGAAACCAAATCCGCATTCCCCGCGCGCTCTCCCATGCCGTTCACACAGGTATTAATATACGCATCACAACCGGCATCACACGCCGCTTTCGCTCCGGCAACAGAGTTTGCGACCACCAACCCTAAATCATTATGGCAATGGATTTCCAAAGGAATCGCCACCGCCTCGGCAAGGAGCTTAATCCTTTCATAGATGCTAAAAGGCGTATCACAACCTAACGTATCGCAATAACGGATACGGTCGGCACCTGCCTCTTTGGCTGCACGGGAGAATTCAATAAGATACTCCATACGCGTGCGGGAGGCATCTTCGGCATTGACGCCGATACTCTTGGCCCCCGCCTTCTTTGCATCAGAGACCGCCTCCTTCATTTCTTTAATGACCGACGAATGGTCGAGCTTGCCTTTAAACTTATGGACTATCATCTGGTCCGAAGTAGAAATCGAGAGATTAAGATGTTCGATTTTCGGCACAAGGTTAAACGCGATCTTGACATCCCCTCGCGTCGCACGGATCCACCCTCCCAAACGAATAGGCTGCATCGCACCTATCGCTACCAGCTCCAGGTTGGCATTTAAGTAATTGGTCTCATGGTGAGTGACCGGAAACCCGAATTCAGACTGAAAAACCCCTAATTCATTGAGGTACATATTCAACATTGTCTTTTGGAGTTTAGAAAGACAGATGCGCGATGTCTGCACCCCATCGCGGTTGGTGACATCGATAATGTGTATCGTCGGTTTTTTACTCATACGCTCACCTCTTTAATATATCTCGTAACTCTTCTTTATCAGGAACCCCTTTGGAACCGAAGACCTGCTGATTATCCGCCAGATACGCAGGCCCGAACATAACTGAAATCTCTTTATTGAGACGTATATTTTCTTTCAGCAGCCCCTTGCCTTCCTCCCCCAGCGCGCACGCCTTAATGGCCGCGGGGTCCCCCTGCGGGAGGCAATTGTCCCACCAGGAACTCGCTGTCTTTGCACGACAGATGAGATACTCATAGAACTTCTCGGGGTAATATTTCTTGACACAAACTGCGCGCAGATATTCTTCTACCTCCAGGTTCCCGGCGGCAGCACCAAACCCATCATTCTCTTCAGCCGCTAAGAAATGTATCTGGGGGTCAAATTCCCGTACGCCGTGCAATATTTCAGCTGTCCCCGGCGCAAAAAGACTTAAGAATACGTCAAAACTCCCCTTGGTCTGCGGACGATCAAACAAGTACGCTATCCCTGCGGTCTCAGGCTTGGCCACATAATAATCACCTTTGGACACAAAGCCGTCCTTGAGCTCCGGAAATTTTTTGTCATTCTCGAATTCCTTACCCAAAATATACGCAGGAAGCCCTTTTATCCCAAGGTCCTTAACCATATCTATCCCTCTTGGGTCTTCATAGTCCAGGTAATGAACCTGAAGGCCCGGGAAGTTTTGTTTAAACGCAGCGACAAAAGGCCCGGTGTTACAGGTACGGCAAAGATTGGAACTAATCACCGTAAGATGTATCTTTTCCCCCTCAGCAAAAAGACAGTTTGCCTCAATCGTCCCCGGATTCACGCAGGCACCGACCAACCCTTCTTTCTTACATTGCGCATCAATAAAACAACGCGGCAATACGGCAACGACCTTCTCATCATCAGCGATCTCGTCAGAAAGCCGCAATTCATCGATTTGGTGGTTCTTAATCTTATTATCCTCGATAGTTAAGACAAGCTTTCCTAAACGCCGCCCTTGCCATGAAGGCCGCACCATAAGGACATCGCCTACGGTCTTAAGCGGCGCCTCCTGTGAAAACCCATGCCCTGCGATGACCACATCGATTCCCGGGACTTCCTTGATAAGAACAAGATTTGTTTCTTCATCCAGATCACTTAAGAG
>JAHISH010000126.1 GCA_018818365.1 Candidatus Omnitrophota bacterium
AGGCTCAAAGGAGGCATACAACCGATATGCTCATCCTGGGCAATAAGCGTACTCCAGTTTTTTCTTAACCGCAAAGGGGTATAGATCAACGCGATCTTCATAGCAGGTCTATTAAGGGAAAATTTCCTTTGTAATGACCGCGGCAATACTCTCCGCTAAAAGCCTATTTCCCTTTGGAGTACAATGGCCAAAGTCTCCCGCGAACATATCAATAAAGTACTCATGAAGCCCAGATTCAAGAAGGGCATTCTTGAATCTCCATTCATTATCGACAAATACCACATCCTTTTTATTCTCAAAAATCATCTGGAGGGGAGAAATAGTACGCATCGGATATTGCACGCATACCAAAGGTATACCGCGGCTTGCAAGCATTGCCTGCATTATCTGATAATTATGCCTGGTGAGCGGATTATATCTTTTTAGGTTGATTTCATTAGCTCGCGTTGAATACTCTTCCAGTGCCGCCCTGTTACCGACAGCCGCGTAGAACGCTACCAAGCTCCCGCAGGCCTCGGCATCTCTAGGATTCAGAGCCAAATTCCTCTTAAAGGTCAATTCCGCATCCTGAAACTCATTTCTTGCGAAATAACACCATCCTAATCTAATGTATACTCTAGCATCTTGTGCTCCTAAATCAATGGCTTTCTTAAAGTAAGAGATAGCCTCCTCATAATTACCTTCGTCAACCGCCCATCCCCCCAATTCGTTGTAAGGCGCCAGCTGCGTAGGATCCAATTCAATAATCTTCTTAAAAACTTCCTTGGCTTGCGTAAGTTTCACCTTTTGTTTTAGCAATTTCCCAAGCGCGTAATACGCCTGAATATCGGTAGGGTCAAAAAAAATAGCCTTTTCTAGATACCCTTGCGCTTCGCTATACTTCTTCTGAGTAAAATAGAGTTCCCCTAATCGAAGATACTCCTCTTTCTTTATTCCGGAAGGCGTTAAGACAGAATTGCGGTCTTGCGCGTAACAATTGGAAGGTGATAAAAAGACCATCCTGGCGGATCCTCCATTAAAGAACTGTCTCCATTGCAATTGCAGGAACATGCGCATTTCTTGCAGTCGAACGTTCAAACTCAACCAGAGCCACTCTCCTAGCCGCGCAACCTTGAAAGTCCTCATAAATCTCGCCCAAGGAGAAAAACGCCGGAACTCTTGCGGATACCGGTCATTAATACCGATCATTGCCACGACCACCTCAGGCCTATATACCGCCAGGTCCTTTTCGAAATTCGCCAGAATAAACGTAGTATCGGCGCCGGGGATCCCTCTATTAATGACCGTAAATTTCCTTCCTCCTTTCCCTGCGTTGAGAATGCGCTCCAGTTGACAGGGATAGGAATCTTGTTCTCCAAACACAGTGGTTGACTCTCCGATACACATAATACGGTACCCTTCCTGCATTGTCTCCTTCGGCCTTTGCAGAGCCGCTACGATCACTCCTGCAATCCTCATAGTTGACTCAATCAAGAAAAAGAAGGCCAGTATTCCTAATACTACGAGAACTAACTTCTCGTGAAGACTCAGGGCTCTTTTATCGGGTGCACGCGCCTGCATTTACGCCTTTCGCTTATAGATCAAAATCGTTCTTTTGCTATCTTGGATGGGGATGGTAGCAACCAGAATAAAATCCGTTAACCCATCTTTAATGATTTCGTTAAAATATTCTGATTCCCCTGCGCCCTCACCATAAGAGCATCTCATCGATTCAAGGGATTCCTGCGTTTTCTTCTCAAGCAAAAGATAATCGCACTCGGAAAGATGATGAATGTGTTTATATTCATATGAAAAGAATACGATCGATTCATCGTATAACAGTTGATAATAACTAAAGATGCAATTCTTAAGCTGCGCGCTTCGGTTTAGAGAAAGTACCCGCACCTCGCCCGGCGCTTTATCGTTTCGTATATACGCCAATACCTCCATTATTGCGGCCTCAAACCGCTCTTTCCGCGGGGATCTTCCTGCGTTGAGCCAAGGATTATCTCCTCCGATTGGAAGTAAATTACGTTGCTGTAAAACCCTGTTTATTTTTTCACGCTGACGGTAACTTAGGATAAAAAGATCCTTCTTCGGGAAATAGCCATAGTAGTAACTGGCCATACCGATAATAATCCCCCCACAGACTATGCGAAAGAATCCTCTCGGGTAAAAAAAGAACGCTGCCCCGATACAGAGGGCGACGATAGGCAAGAGCACAAATATATGCGGGGCTGCTTTGGTCACCAGAGAAGAAATAATAACGTATGATCCCACAAACCAAAAGAGGAGAAACCATAGAGAAAAGCTGTTCTTATCCTTTCGAATCAACTGAAACCCGGAATTCAAAAGACTCCCCGTAAACAAAAACAGATACGGGAGCCCTATCAGAAAACCGATCATGAAATAATAGTAGCTATACGCTTCCAAAAAACTCTGTTTCTTGACATGCACGATGCCTTCTGCGATCTGGGAGGAGACATAGAAAATTCTTTGTACATACCCTTTAAAATACGGCCCCCACCAGAACGAAGTTAAGATAACGGGAAGTGCCAATGCGAGAATAAAATTGGTAATCGCGCGGTTTTTCTTTAAACGCAACACTGATTGCGGAATCCCGGCATACACACAGACCAGTATTAAAGGCCCAATAAATGATAGGATAAACTCCTGTTTATGCAGGAAAGAAAGCGCCAAAGAAACTCCTAACATAAGAGAATACTTGCGGTTGCGGAAGAAATCCGTCTTAAGAAGAAGATACGCATTAAGGCACCCATAGCCGATAAGTCCGAATTCTATCCAGTAGTCGCGGGACAAGGCTACAAAACCAGGAAAAAATGAGAGTATCAGTGCAGAAAAGAATCCGGTCTTAGAATCAAAGAGCTGTTTTCCCAGCAGATAGACGCAACTAAGTATGAGGATAATATACAGGCTATTAATCATCGCACTCATCTGGCCTTGAAGGCCAAGAACCGAATAAAAACCCCCAAGAATAAGAAAAGAAAGCGGCGGATAGTGCAAGTTTCCGCAGTAACTTCCCCACACCGAAGTAAAGAGAGGTTGACGGTTCTCAAGTCCATTAAAGTGCCGGGCAAGCTGTGCGGCAGGAAGCACTCCGAGCAAATCGTGGCCTTCAATTGGGTACTGATCGAGAATAAGCCAAAAAAAGTTCCCGATAATCATAGCGGCAATCAGAATTGCGGTTAGGTACATATAGCGCCTGTTGTTATTCTTCCACAAACGTAATCACCCCCTTCTTTTGTTATGCGATGCTATTCTTGTATTCAAGGCAGACTTATATCTCTGATAGTTATAGAATATAAAATAGACTGTTTCATATACCGAACGATTCTTACACGAGGTGCATACCGCCTTAATAAGTGCCCTCGGAGAAAGAAAGGAAAAAAACACCGCTTCGCAGATATAGCGCAGATTGTGCAACGTGAGCAGGTTTAGAAGATTAGAAAAAAATACATCTCTGCCGAGTGTGGCGCGCGCGCACGCCAATTCGCCGTCAGTCAGCGCCGTCAGGTTGATCACCGGTTTCTCGGAAGTGATGAAATCATATGCGTTCTCAAAAAGCTCACAGGACAAATCATTATTTGCCTTCTGCTGCAGATAGGCCTCTGTCCCCGGATAAGGAGTAAACCAGGTCACATGGATATAGCTGGGACGAATACTCTTCAGTAAACGCCTAGTTGCTTCAATATCTCCATAGGTTTCTTCAGGATTCCCTATCATCACCGTCGCAAAAGACCTCATGCGGTATTTGCGCAATACCCCAAATGCCCTCTCAATCACACGGCAACTACTCTGTTTATTAATGATTTCAAGAATCCGGTCGGAGCCACTCTCCACCCCCACATCCAATTGCACACAGCCTGCGTTCTTCATCTTCCGTACCGCGTCCTCGTTAATGAAATCAACCCGTGTTGCCGCCCCCCACGGCAAATCCCTCTTTTGTATCTGCAGACAGAACTCATCAAGCCAACTACTCTGCGCAGGGAACATTTCATCGCTGAAATAAACACCCTCTACGCGGTAGTCGCGTACAAGCGTATCAATCTCCGACATAATGGCACCTACGCTTCTCTTGCGCATCCTCCTGCCGAATAACAGATGGCTGTCACAGAAGATACAAGACATAGGGCACCCCCTGCCGATAAGGATATTGGCTACCCGCTGAAGGAAATACCCCCGGATATACCCGGGAGGGATAAAGTATTTCTCCATATCCACTAGATAACGGGCAGGAGAAGGGAGTGTATCTAAATTTTCCACTAATTCCCGATCTTGATTTGCTACAATCACTCCTTGATCATCCTTGAAGACTACCCCATCAACTTTCTGCAGCGAATTACCCGATTCTAGAGCAAGAAGCGCTTCTTTTAAAGTCACTTCTCCTTCTTGTTTTACCACAAAAGAAAGATCCAATCCCTGCAGTACCCGCTCAGGAAAAATAGTAGGGTGGATGCCTCCCGCGAAATAAATTGCGTCCGGCAAGAGAATGCGCAAGGCGTTTCTTAAGAGTAGCGATTTCTGATACGCAGGGGTCACAATTGAAAACCCTATATAGCGAGGGGAGAACTGCCTTACTTCTTCGAGCAGTCTATTTGGATGCTCATAGGTAAATGGATCAAAGACCTTGACCTGAAAACCTTCCTTCTGAAGGACTGCGCCGAGCGACAATAAGCCCAGCGGCATAAAGACCGTATCACTGATACGGATATTAATTAACGCTATCTTCTTTTTACTACCCATACTATTATTCTACCGTTTGCTTTGTATGCGGGGCTAACCCGTGCTTTTGCAAAAAGACACGCAAACCTTCTGCAACGATCCGGTGTCCCGCTTCGTTCCAATGGGAAGCCGGCTTCTCCCAAGAAAGATTAATACTCTCTCCCTGCGCAACCGCACGCAGGAGTCTGGCCTCTATATCATCGACATACAATATCTGGTTTGACGCACACAAAGATGCATACTCTTTCTCCACCCAGACAGGCATATGCAAATAAGGAGAAGTCAAAAATGTCTTTGCGGTAAACGCGACAACGGGGATACTATCTGCTCTTTTCTTAAACATCTGCATCACTGCGGCGCTATTACGCAAGGCATTCCTTATCATCGGATCGTGCCTCTCAAGTCTCTGGGCAATACTTCCTCCGGCCCTCTCTATCGCAATCAGATCAAAGTTGTGCTGCAAAATCCTCAAGGCCAGTGATGATTGCAGTAAGGCGTTGAGCCATCCGAAATAACGGCGGGGATACCGCCATATCAATCTGCCTTCCTCATAATAAGGGCGGGTCCGGGAATCATTATGCATAAAACTTGCGGATTCTAACGCGTAATCATTATTGACGATATCATTATAGCAAAGCTGCCAGATAATAAGATCCGGCTTCAGGGAATCGATATAATGGTCCAGCACCATATATTCTTGCACCCATCCATACGCTCCGCAGCCGTACTCGAAGAGTTGCGTGCCGGGCAAAGATTCAACCAGATAATCGTAATACCTCTTACCGTCGGATCGTTGGGTAAACGAGTCGCCGATCACCAGGATCTTCGCCGATCCCGCATCTTCACTGCCCACAATAACGCTATTGCACCCCCAACCAAATAGTGAAGAAAAGTACGCCTTATCCGAATGATATGGACTGCACGCAATATAAACCCGGACTCCCCCTTCAACGACCAAGACGCCTATGATCATTACGATTAGAATATACGCTGCGCTATACAAAAATTTCCGTCTATTCATCTGCGCTTATAAATAAGAACGCGCTCTTTCCCGTAGGGGATATCCATTTCCTTAATTAGCCTAAAATCATTAATGCCGCTTTGGAATATTTCTCTATAATGTTTCCTTTCCAATTCAACCTTGCCGTATTCACGGTTAAGAATCTCTGAAAGAGAAACATTTCCTTCCTGCTCAATGACCAGGTAATCGCACTCTTCAAGCGAAGTTGCCATCTTAAAATGGCTGGCAAAGAAGAACAAGGGATAATTCTGAGTGAGCACATAATAATAAAAAGCATTATTCTTCAGCGCGGGACGCTGGTAGACAGATACTGCCTGCGCGCGCCCCCCCCCGCCGGTATCTTGATTAATAAACTGGAGTATCTCTTGGATAACCTTCTCTAATTCTTCCTTACGTGGAGGATAAAATGTGTCAAAATTATTCGCCTCAGGCATATGCCTGAAGATAATCGTTTCGGCGTTAAGCCCGCCGAGAGAACGCACAAAAGATAACGGACTTTTACCAAACGCATAGAGTGACGAAAAAAATACATTCACTCCATATGCGCAAACCAGAACCGTAATGAGTATCTGCAGAACCTTGGGCCTAACGTAATATATCCCTGCACTGATCAAGAGGGCAATTGCAGGAAGCAATGCCAAGATATGCGTCGGATATTTAACCTGCAGGAGGGTGAAAGTAAAAACTCCAAAGGGAATACAGAACCAAGAAAACAAATACAAAAGCGGAACCATTGCTTCTTTTTTAAGTACAATCCGAAAGGAGAGAAAGATAAACATAATCCAAAATCCGACCAGGAATACGCCTCCTAAGAGCGCAAGGAGTGAATTAAAATAAAAAAAGAGCGACTCTGGAGCTAAAAGTTTTTCAAGCAACGTAGCCTTCCCCGTAATATCAATCTCCGCGGTTGAGGAAAATACCGACAGCATCCTGCCGAAGGAACTTACTCCGTACCGACTCCACCAAAAATGCGTACACAAGAAAGAAATTATCACTGCCAGTGACGCATTCATGATCCGCGATAAGGACCGGGCGTGTTCTCTATCCTTTAAAAATGGCATAAAAAATGCGATTGCCAAAGGTACCGCTACAAAAGGGATAAATTCATTCTTGTGTAAATACGCTAACGCCAGACTAAACCCCAGCATCACAGAATAAAACCGATTGCGGAAGAAATCTGTTTTGAGCAAAAAATAAATAACCATGCATACATACGCGATAACGCCGAATTCGAGCCAATAAGAACGGGAAAATGCGATAAAACCGGGGAAGCAAGAAAGCAAGAACGCAGCCAATAGTCCTGTCTTGGCGTCAAAGAGTTCTTTCCCAATTAAATACACCGTGCCAAGAATAAGGCATATATAAAACGCATTGACCATAATCGCCATCTGGCCTTGCAATCCGAAGATTAGATAGTAGTAGGCCAACACAATAAACGATAGGGGGGGATAATTAAGAAGAGAACCGTAATATCTGCCTACAGGCATATCATAGAGCAGATGGTCATTCCCCCACCCCTTGATATCCCTTACCAGCTGGACAGAAGGAAAAATGCCCAATAGATCGTGCCCGGCAATAGGATACGCATCAAAAGAGAGCCAGAGATAAAGAGAAATAATGACCGCGGCGATCAAAAAGATCACTACGATATCAAAGGGCCACTCACGTTTCTTACTAGGACGAAATAAAATTATAGCCACTATGCGAATCCCCCCTGTTTCCTTAGGCTTAAACTTATTTTACCCATAGTTCTCCACGGCCTTTGAAGATACCCTATGCGGAATCGAATTTACACCGTTCCACTACCCCCTCTACACAGACATCCGTGCACCAACCGGAAAATCTTCCTTCCAGGATACGCCGGCGATATTCCTGCATCCCCGTGCTATTCCAAATGGCTCCAATTTCGTCATTCAGGATATTCCCAACGGGAAGAGTACACATGCAGTCCGGACGGACATCGCCGTAAAAATCAATAAAGAGCCTTTCCCATGGAGAATAGCACTTTAAAAGATCCGGTTCAACGCACGGCTTTCTTAGAGTCTTTTCTTCCTTTTTAAGAATAGTATCCGCTAACAGAGAGCGGAACGTACACTCAAAATCTATCCCTAATTCGCGGAACCTTTCTTCTAGGACCGCAATCTGTTCTTTAAGATATGCCTTTTCTGCGGCGTTCCCATGCACAACCACATCTTCTTCTTTAAAGAACGCATATGATACGGGAATTCCTTTTTCTTCCGAAGGGCAGGAAAGAAAACCTTCTCCTGCTTCCGGCTTCGATTTCAGGAAATCAAAGCGCACCTCCGAGATACCATATTCTTTACAGAACTGCGGGAGAGACTCAAACGTTCTGTAATTCCTCTTCATAATCACGGTATTAACCGATACATGGGTTTTCTTCCCTCTATCTTTACTGCGCGCAGCAATCATCTGGAGATTCTTAATCAAGAGATCAAAAGAAGCGCCTTTGCGAATATTTTCATAGGTACTCTTCTCCAACGCATCCACTGAAAGATTTACCTGAGAACCGGTGGAAACAATGAGCTCTATCCAATCCCGGTCAAGCGCCATACCGTTCGTATGGATACGCTGCGTTACCTGAGGATATCTGCTTATCTCGGTAAAAATATCCTTAAAATAGTCGACTAAGAGCACCTCTCCTCCCTGCCATTCGACCATATCCAGATAAGGGAAAAGCATACGTAACGTATCAAATGCGCGATACGGCAATAGATGCCCCTTCTCCTGCCAACACATCACACAATTGATATTACAGATCGTCGTCAGGATAAAGAAAAGCTTCCGCGGGAGAGACTCCAATACTATCTTCTTAAATATCTCTTCCCTGCTCTTCTGTCTGTTACGTGTGAAGTCACTCATTTTCAAGAACTTGTTGCAAGGTCCAATACGAATGTAATGCCGGGGTCATCGCAATAAGGCCATGGCCTTCAAGCGGATAGGGATCAAGCTTTATCCAGGTGTAATGATTAATAACAATGCAGATGACTAATGCGGGGAGAAACGCTACAGGCACCCGGGGAACTTTCATACGCGTGCGCATTAAGGAATCTTAAGATGGCTTTCGCAAATCGCACCACTACCGCATAAACAATTGCAATATCCTTGATGCTGCCCAGACGCAATTTTATGACGATACTCCTGCATAACCGGGTTATTCCAAATACCCCACAAAGAATCTCCGGAGACCAAAGAGCCTGCTTGATGTTCAATCAAACAGAGGCAATCAGGCCGGACCGTGCCGTTATAATCCACAAGAAGCTGTTGCCACGGGATATGGCATAAGAGCTTCTTTTGTGCAGGGATTGCGCTTTGTGGTTGACTTCTTTCGCATCCCTGAACCGGTTTCTCTTCTTCCTTCGTAAAGAAAAGCCTATTCTCCAAACGAACTCCCTTCTGTCTTGCCTGTTCGGCAATAGCGGGGCTGACCCGGTCAATAAACGCAAGCGCTTCGGCGTCACGGTTAGTGAATATGTCTTCGGGAGTGGCTAAATGAATATGGATGGGCATAAGACAGACAAAATCAAAACCGTACTCGTGCGCAAAATCAATGACTCTTTCAAGCTGACGGTAGTTCGACTTCATTACTGCCATATTAAGATTAAGGACCATAGGAGACTGCACGCTTCTTTTTAACTCTGCGATCAACTTTATGTTCTTCATCAACACTTCAAAAGAGCCGCCTTTACGGATATACTCGTATACCTGCTTGGTAAAACCGTCGATGGAAATAGTCAATTCCACATTATTGCGCACCAGCTTGTGGGCCATCGGCTCGCTGATTAATTGGGCATTGGTAACAATAGAATGCCTCAGGTGAGGATAGGCGAAACCGCGCGTAAGCACTTCTTCGAAGAAAGGCAACGCAAAGACTTCGCCCCCCTGCCACATAACCTTCTCCATATAGGGGAAAAGCATGTAGATCTCTTCGAGAACATGCCGAGGGATTTCCCACTTCACTTTACTGGTCAGGCACATAATACAAGACAAGTTGCACCGATTCGAAAGAGTAACGGTAAGGCGCCTAGGGTAAGAGACAAGTACGTCCTTCTTCTGGGCAATCTCAAGCTCATTAAGAAGTATATTGCGCAACAAAAGCTCTTCTTCAGGGAATACCTTGATTATTTCTGGTACTATACGCGCAGTAAGTTCGTACTTGCCGTTTAGATTATACCCTTGGACTAACCTGCATACATCGCGGCCATATCCCAGAGTACAAGCCACACGCAGCTCTTCCTCGGATATATCGAAGAACTCTTGCATCTTACAGGAATCAAAGAGTTCCTGATAGA
This sequence comes from Candidatus Omnitrophota bacterium, assembly GCA_018818365.1. Taxonomy (GTDB): domain Bacteria; phylum Omnitrophota; class Gorgyraeia; order Gygaellales; family Profunditerraquicolaceae; genus JAHISH01. The sequence goes on from JAHISH010000126.1 coordinate 10,054, forward strand.
CTTCTTTCTCCTTATACCCTAATGACAAAGTCTTTCTAAAAGCGGCAACTGCGCGCGTGTAATCTTTCAATTCCTTATATACTTTGCCCAACAACAGGTACGCGTAATAGTCGGCCATATTCAGCGATATCGCTTTCTCTAAATATTCAGCTGCCTGGCGATGACGCGCTTCAATATAACAGATCTTTCCTAGTTCAAAGAATGCTTCCGCGCATGCGGAATTTTCGCGTAGGACGCTGCGGAAGAGTTCTTCTGCTTGACGATACTCTTTAAGGCCGATACGCCCGCGCCCTTGCGCAATCAAGATTCGTTCATTATCAAGACTCATATGCACCTTACCGTAATTTCATAGGGTCGCTCTCAAGATTAGAAAGCTCCTGTCGGATAACGTTATTCTGGGGATCCAATCGATGAGCCCTATTGAATTCTTCATACGCGGCCTTGAAGTCCTCACTCTGCAGGTAGAATCGTGCCAGCTCAATAAGTAAATCGATATCTTCTTGTTTTTTCTCTGTGGCGGCGCGTAATTCTTTAGCCGCGTTCAAAAAATCTTTCTGCGCAAGATACAGCCTCCCCCATTCCAAATGGACCTGCCAATGATCAGGTTCTTTTCCACGTGCGGCACGTAATTCCTCCTCTGCCAGCTCGTAGCGTTTCAACTCCCGATAGGTAATCGCTAATTCAAGATGCAGGCGTACCGTATCAAGCCCCAACGCCGAAGCAAGCTTAAACGACTCAAACGCCAAATCCCACTGTTTTAACTCGCGATATACCACCCCAATCTCAAGGTGCAGATGTACGCTTGCCAACCCAAAAGCCAGAGCGCGCTTAAACTCTTCCAAAGCCAGAAGAAATTCTTTCTGCTGACGATATGACATCCCTAACTCTAAATGCACCTGGCCGTTATAGGGATCCAATGTCAATGCGTGCGTATACCCCTGTACGGCAGACGGGATATCTTTTGCCTCCATATACACCCGTGCCATCTCAAGATAAAAACGCATTTCAGAAGGATGCTGGGAAACTAAGAAATCAAACTCCTTCAAAGACGCATCAAAATCGCCCTGCTTATGGTACGTCTTAGCAAGTTCGAAGTGTGCTTCTGTATGGTCGTGGTTGAGGACGATAACTTTTTTAATCTCTTCTGCCGCAGCCTTGAAGTCTTTGATTTCGCGGTAAATTCTGGCTTTCTCCAAGAAGATATCCGGTGATACCCACCCCGTATCCAAGGCCTTTTGCAGGGCTCCAAGTGCCGCAGGGTAATTCCGTTCTTCATGACCGACCAGCGCCAATTCAAAGTAAAATTTTCCTTCTCCCGGATCAAGGGCAATAGCCTTTTCACATTCTTGACGGCAACGGGGATATTCTTTTACCTCTCGGTACATCCTGGCTAATTCGAAGTGTGCTAAGGCATGCGCAGGATTCAAGGCAATCACTTTTTCTAAGGCATCTTTGGCAGAACAGGTATCATCCGTCTTGCGATACATTAGAGCCATCTCATAAAGTGCTTCCTGGCTCTCCGGCGTAATAGCCAAAAGCCTCCTATACGCATTTGCCGCGTGGGGATAATCCTTCTGTAATTCATACATTCTAGCCAGAAGAGAGTATGCCTCCGGTACCCGGCCGTTAAGCGCGATATACTCTTGGACTTCTTTAAACGCCTGTAAGAATTCCTGGCTGGAAGGGTCGGTCTTTAAATTTTCAAATTTGATCTTGATCAACTCAAAACGCAGATCCCCCTGTTTGGTAGCGCGGAAACAACTTTCTTTGAAATCACCGGAAATAATCCTCTGCCGGTACGCCTGCATCTTCGTGCTATTCCAGGCGTCACGCAGAGAGTTCTTGGTAATATGCGCAACATCCTTGATACAATGGCAGGAAGAACGGATCGCGCCACTTCGGTCTATAAAAAGATGCTTCCAGGGAAGTTCACATGCGATATCGTTTGACTGCAATACGGGGCACCTCTCTTCAATGCATTCCGGATTATGCGTGATTTCATAATTTACGTCGGAATCATTATCGCGTATACTCTCTTGTGGACAGGGATCTTCTTCTATATTCTGACACTGGCTTATGTACACGGGAAGCCGCACATCAAGCTCAAGTTTGGTTTCATGCGCATAACGTATAAGCGCGGGGATCTGCTGCGCGATCTTTTGTAACACTTCCTCATCGCGATGTAGAAAGATATTCTCTAAATCAACGACGCTGGTGATAGGATTAAGCTGTAACAAATCAAACCCTCTTTGCTTTGCAAAATCAACCACCTTATCTAGTTCATGGAAATTAGATCTCATGACGATAAAGCTCATGATCGTCACCATTCTTTCAGACGGTGCAGCCGTACTATTAAAAAGGCGCTTATAATGGTTTACCGTCTCTATATTCTCAAGTAATCTCTCAAAACACCCCCCTTTACGGATCCCTTCATAGGTATCTGGAGTTACGCCGTCTATCGCAAAGGCAAGGCTCATATTCCGGCAGGCCAATTTCTTTGCCCACTCCTCGGTAATCAATAGCCCATTGGTGTTGATATTCTGCTTAAGATGCGGATAACGAAGCGCCTCTTGAAGAAGCCATGGGAAATGTTCTGACAAAAATATCTCTCCCCCCTGCCAGAATAATTCTTCCAGGTATGGATACATTGCAACGATCTCCTCCGCGGTCTTTTTAGGCAGATCCCACTGCTCTTTCCAGACATTGCACATAATACAGCGAAGATTGCAGCGGGTGGTTAGATTCACCCATAACCCGGTAGGAAAAGATTCTACACGTGTCTTCTTCTGGACGATCTCTATCTCATTAAGTAGTTTGTTATTATAGAATGTCTCATCCCCAGGGGGTACCAGTGCGTATGCGTGGGTGAGGATCTCAATAGCTTTCTCATACTCTTCTATTGCGCGGTATGATCTGCCCAGCACCAGATTGACATCAATATGCGCCTGTCCCTGTTCTAAGTATTTGGTAAGATACTCTATGGCTAAATCGAACTTACCTTGAGAAAAATATAAGAACCCCGTATCTTTAAGTGAGCATCTGCTATCGTTATTCTCTTTAACCATAACGGCTCACCTTAAGTTCTTTACTCGGGATAACACCGGAAACACAAACGCCTTCACAAATATCCGCATATTGATGATCAAGAAGCTTCTGGCGGTAGCGCTGCATCACCTCGCTATTCCACAGCTCCTCTAACGAATAAAGATTACTATCCCCTAAATCCTGCCGGCAATAACACCCCGGCTTGAATTTATGGTCCGGGGTCATAAACATCTGCTGCCAAGGCAGATAACATAGAATGTCTTTTGTCTTTTGAGGGGGCCTCTCCCCGAGAGAATGATTGGCTTGAAGCGTATCTGTGTGCACCGGCGCAGGGGTATCTTTAGGAGATATTGCCGGTAACCAATTATGCAGAATAATCCCATACT